>CANFLJ010000289.1 GCA_947447815.1 Chitinophagaceae bacterium
AAGATTATAGCGATAGGTACAGATGCAAAATATATCCCTATTTTAGATTGTTGTGCTGCAGGTTGCGAAGCATATTTTGGATTAGAATTAGATGAATACCTAATCAATAAAGGAATCGAACAGGTGTATAACAACTGTTTTAGTAGTAAGCTGGAGAATTATATAGACAAAAAGTCAATCCTGAAATCTAAAACATTTAATGGTTGTTTATTAGCAAAACTTAGTCTCTTGCAGCGTGATGCTTTGGAGTATTTCTGTACAACACTTACAAACAAAGAAATTGCAGTATTAATGAAAACAAAGCTAACTACAACCAACTTCCATGTAGACGAATTAGGCCGTCTATTCAATGTCTCAGGTCGAAAAGGTTTACAATCAGTATCATTAAAACTAGGATACTAAATCTATTGCAAAAGAAGTAATACCTCTCTCCTTTCCTCCTTTCTCTGTTCATTGTATTCTGTATATTGTATTTCTTCTGTATTAAAATTCGCTAATCCACTAATTCCTCCTGTTCTCCCTTCTCTGCGGTATTGTATTCTGTATTACAATTCGTTAATCCGCTAATTCGCTAATCCGTTAATCAGTTAATCAGTTAATCCACTCTATTCGGTAACGTTTCCGTAGTATTTTTCTATACCCGCAACATTGTGGCATACTTTTGGAAAGTAAACTTAAAAAAAAGTATGAAAAAGACAACGTTATTGCTGCTTATTTCCCTGTATTGTACATTATCGGTAATTAGTGCCCAGAATAAAGGCATACCCTATTATATAGAGAATGCCCCTTTTAAAATGGAAGCTGTAAAACAACCTTCATTTCCGGATAAAAAGTTTAGCATACTGGATTTTGGTGCAAAAGGTGATAACAAGTTTTTAAACACAACTGCTATTAATAAAGCCATTCAAACCTGCAGCGATGCGGGTGGTGGCACCGTAGTAATACCTGAAGGACAATGGTTAACCGGGCCTATAGAACTAAAGAGTAATGTAAACCTTTATGCCAGTAAGGGTGCTGAAATAAACTTTAGCAGCGATCATACACAGTACCCAATGATAAATCCGGGTAATAAAGGAAATAAGTTTGTAACAATGTCGCCAATATATGCATACGAAGCAACCAATATTGCCATTACCGGAGAGGGTGTTTTTGATGGTGCGGGTGATAGCTGGAGAGAAGTGAAAAAAAGTAAGGTAGACAAAATCACCTGGGAACTATTGCAGAAGAAAGGTGGTGTGCTGAGCAATGATGGTAAAGTATGGTGGCCAAGCAGAGAAGCTTTTGCGGGAGAAGAGTATTTAAAATCATTGAAATCGAAAGCTGAATTGACTGCTGAAGACTTTCTGCCTGCCAGAAATTTTCTGAGACCCTATATGGTTTATTTTATTAAATGTAAAAAAGTATTGCTGGAAGGCATTACCCTGAGAAACTCTCCAAAGTTTGTTTTCTATCCAAATAACTGCAGAGAACTGACTATGAATAAGGTGAATGTCTATAATGATTTTGCTGCACAAAATGGCGATGGAATAGACATCAGCGCCAGTAAGAATGTAGTGATTTATCAATGCACCGTAAATGCAGGCGATGATGGTATCTGTATGAAATCGAGCGGTAAAACAGAAACACCAACATCGGCTAATCTGGAAAACATCGTCATTGCAGAATGTACCGTACTGAAAGCGCATGGTGGATTTGTAATAGGTAGTAATACCGATGGTGGCATGAATAATATTTTTGTAAGCAACTGTACCTTTAATGGTAGTGATATAGGCGTAAGGGTAAAAAGCAATTCGGGTGTAGGTGGATTGGTTCATAATATCTACATTCAGGATATTTTTATGAAAAATATAGTGGAGGAAGCTTTTTCGTTTATCACTGATTATGCCAATGTGCCTGCAGGCAAGACAAAGAGCGATGTAGCCGTAACGGAAAAGACCAAGGTGCCTGAGTTTACCAATTTCTTTTGTAAAAACATTGTTTGTGTAGGGGCTAATAAAGGATTTAGACTATCGGGATTGCCAGAACAAAAAATACATCATCTATACTTCGAAAATGTTACCATCAGTGCTGCTAAAGGATTTGAGTGTAAAGAATCGGAAGAAATATTTCTGAAGAATGTAAGTATCAAGACAGAAGATAGCGAAGTATACAAAACGAACGGTTGTAAAGGAATTCATATTAACGAGAAATAAAACTGCAATTTGATAATTTGAGGATTTGATAATTTGATAATGGAATTATAATACAAATACAGGAAGTACAGCTAACGCTGTTGAATACAATAGTTTGATTATTTGTTCATTATAGATTATTCTTTATGCTCTTTATCTTATGTATTGGCTAAAATGGGCTTAATTTGTAGTACAAATAAGAACACATGGATTATGCATTTTGTATAGCATCGGTAGCTCCCATACGCAAAGAACCTAGCCATAGGAGCGAAATGGTGACTCAGCTACTGCTTGGAGAAACTGCTAAAGTAATCAGTATAGAAAATGAATTTGTTGCTATAGAATGTAGTTATGATGGTTATATAGGCTGGATACAAAAGAAACAGATAACCATTATGAATCATCTTCCTAAACCGGATGGATATTTTACAAATGGGATACAGGAAGTTTTTATCAATCATAACAGTTGTAGGGTTAGCATTGGTACACCTTATTACAATGATAAAATTGTACTGGATAAGTATCATATTAGTTACCCTTTTCTGGAAGAAAGATCTTTTACTCCAACCAAAGAAAATATACTGTACCTGTTAGAGGAGTATATGCATACCCCCTACCTGTGGGGCGGCAAATCGACGTTCGGAATAGATTGTAGTGGACTTACCCAACAACTCTTTAAGCTTTTAGGTATCTACCTACCAAGAGATGCTTATCAGCAGGTAGAGTATGGAATAGAAGTACCCTTTTTATCGGAAGCTACCTGCGGAGATATTGCTTTTTTTGATAATGAGGAAGGAAGAATAACCCATGTGGGAGTACTGGTAAACAATAATGCCATTATTCATGCTTCGGGAACGGTAAGGCTGGATAAAATAGATATGGGAGGCATTATTCATACAGAATCGGGCGAAAGAACGCATAAGCTAAGGATAGTTAAACGATTGATAAAAGATAATTGATAATGGAAGGCATGAAGTAACTTGTATTCTCCTGTATTCTGTCTCCTGACTCCTATCTCCTGTTACAAAAAGAAACCCCATCTGGAAAACCAGACGGGGCCATTATGAGCAAGCAACCGAACTAAAAAACAATCTTTATTTCCGCATTACGGAATCGATTGCAAATATAATAATAATTATTTAACATAGACAAAATAATTTTTCATTTTATAAACATTTTTCTAAAAGATGTGTTGTGTGACCTTCGAGATATGAAATTTTATAGAGAATAAGCAGCTTTGTTTTAATAATTCAAAGG
>CANFLJ010000290.1 GCA_947447815.1 Chitinophagaceae bacterium
AAGCCAAATATAAGAACTGATGTTCAAAGATGTTCCGTCAGCCCCAAACAGAAGCCAAAAGAAAGAACTGAAGTCTAATAGCAGAATTAAAGTACACGCAGCTACAAGCTGCAAAAGATTACGTCACAGCCACAGGCAGTGACGAGTAATACTCCGATTATTTTGTTAGCTGATCCGAGTGGGGATTGTCTTAATATAGCAACCAAGGTGCTCAGCTCTTTACTTCGATGGCACTAACCGCCTATTAAATTGAAACCTGTATCCTCCACTGCTTTTCAAACTTAAATTCATATGCTGGAAATTTAGTTAGCTATTTGTTGATATCGTAGAAATTAATCTGCATTTATCACATTTGAAATCATAAAAATTGTGTAGTTGTTTCTTTAAGTCCCATTTATTGTTACAACTAGGACAAGTCCTTTTAAATTGGTCTCTTTTATACTTTTTGTAGTTATGCAAATAGTAGTAGGTAGGTATACTTGTAACCTCTTTTATTTTGTCGCATATTACAATACCTTGTTTTGTTAGTTGTGAGTTTATGTCTTGCATTTGATTTAAACCCCAACGTTCTCCAACCTCACAATTCATTTGCAAACAATCACAGGAAATATAGTTAGTCTCCCAACTTAAAATTGGCATATAACCATAATCATATATAACAGGAATTTTATAAAGTGGGACAGATTTATTACAGTTTCCACAAATTATAGGTGAATTAATTGAGATATAATTTGTCATCAGAATAAAGAAATCTCTTTTCTTACACTTACATCCTCCATTATAACTCTCATAATATTTTCCAACATTTTTAAAACAAAGTTTAGAATTGCAAAGACTTTCAACTTTTTCACTTTGAATATTTACATAGTAGTTATTATATTTATTTGATAATGCATCTATTTCAATTGTAAAAGGTAAGCAAGTGATTTTATTGTCAGAAAAATATTGAGACTGAATTTTCCCTTGAATTTGTCCATTACTTCTATAGTATGCCATTAAAGCCTCAAATTCATCGACAATTAATTCTTTGTCAACCTTTTTTTTGATTTCTATTGAAATCTCTTGAATATACATCTTTTACATTTTAGAGTATTCGCTATGCTTTTTGCTTACAAGCAAATTTATAAAATAAGTAATACAGGTATAAATTAAATTGTAACAGAATATCAACGCCTTATAACCTACCTTTAGTTCATCATGCTGCTTGTTACTCATTATTTATATTGGCTTTTCATTTTATAGTATTCTCTAATTCAAACTAAAAAATCAAAACCATCAAAAGTCCACCACATTTACCCTAAATATCCATTAATACCTACCAAATTATCTCCTAATAAAAATACTTTACGTACAAACTCCATAAAATAAATTTGGTGGATTGATTAAACAGCTACATTACATCCAATTAATAGGATATGAACACTATTTATCTTTATCAGACATCTTACAACGATTACAGCATTTGCTGCACAGTTGCTGGTATAAATAGTAGCCGCCATTCAATCCTTATTACTAACCACTAAATGGGTACCACCGAAAGTATTCCGCCTGTTTTTATCTAATTAAATTCTTGTTTGTACTAACAATTCATTTGTTATCATCAACAACTTGCTGGTTATCGTAAACAATCCATTTGTTATCGTAAACAACCTGCTCGTTATCATCAACAAATCGCTTGTTATCGTAAACAGATGGCTTGTTATCATCAACAACCCATTTGTTATCGTAAACAACCTGCTCGTTATTACTAACATATCATTTGTTATCATCAACAATTGGCTGGTTATCATAAACCACCGATTTATTGATTTTATTTAGAGATCATTTAATTTATTAATTTATGGGAGATCAATTAAGATTGCCTGATGAAAGTTTTGATACTTTACAGGAATCAATCGAATCTTATTCCGTAACCAAAAAGACGCAATTGGGTATACCACCTGCGCCTTTGCTGGAGTTATCGTCCAATAAAGTATCCTGGGAGGGTTACTGGGCTTTATCCAAGAATAAGAAAACGGCATCACAAGTAGATAACGAGAATACAAGGGCAATGAAGTCGAAATACATCGATTTTCTTCGCACATTTGTTAAGCAGTATTATTACGATAATCCTGCGGCTACAGATGCAGATATTCTCTCCGCGGGACTTATTCCTCATTCGGCTACAAGGCCAAGAACTATTCCTCCTAGTGGCATTATGCCATCGGTAACAGCAGAGCCAAAAGCTGCTCATACGATGTTATTTAAGTGCCTTAATCCGGGTGGCAATGTGGCAAAACCACGCAAGATTGTTTTTATCCGTGTAAAATGGTTTGTAGGAGTTGATGTACCTGCCGAGCCAGAAATGTTTACACGTTTTAAAGACTTTAGCAAGCATCCTGTGCAAATCACGTTTAATACTGCTGACGCGGGTAAGCCAATGGCTTATGCGGTTTGTTATGTAGCAAACGATGGTACAGAAGCTCCATTTACAACAATCGTGCATACAATGGTGCCTTAGGCTACCTGCATGGTTAAAAATAAAAAGCTATGAAGTTGTATTGCTTCATAGCTTTTTTTAAACGTAAAAATTAAATCATTTTAATCCCGACAATAGATTAAGTAGCATAAATCTATTAGCCTATCAGTGTCCCCTATTTGGGCAGATTAGCTGCTACTGCTTTCTTCAATGCTGCCTCCCCTATCATTCCTTTAAAACTCCATACTTCGGCACCTTTACGATACATCTTCAGCAATGGAATAGCCTCGATAGATAAATCGGTAGCCAGTTGTTTGTTTTCATCAATATTCAATCTTATTACTGTAATCTTTCCTTTGTATTGTTGCTGAATAGCCTCCAGCATGGGTTGCAGTTTCTTGCAAGGCTCACACCATGGCGCATAATAATCTATCAACACCACCGTATCGGACAACAACATCTTTTTATAATCAGCCATGGTAATCTTGTCGGTATTGGTTGTATTGGAAGACCCTACCAAAGGAAGATTCTTACTATTCCAGGCCAGAATACCATTCATCAACTCGTATACTTTTGTAAAGCCTTCGTTGCGCATATAGCTTGCGGCCTTGCTACTTCTGCCGCCGGAATAACAATACACAAAATAGGTTTTGTTCTTGTCCAGTTTATCAATGCTGGCACTAAAGTCGGCACCATTATAATTGATATTAATGGCATGATTGATATAGCCCTGCGAAAACTCGCCCGGACTGCGTACATCCAGCACCACCGCACTATCAGTAGATAAAATCTTCTGACTAAAAGTAACGGCATCAAGGGTACTATTTCCACCCAGTTGCTGACAGGAACTATTTAGAAATAAAAAGATAAAAGACCAAAGTGAAAGGAGTTTGATATGCTTCATAATGAATTAGCGAATTAATGAATTAACGGATTAGCGAATTATTAAATACAGGTTACTGGT
>CANFLJ010000291.1 GCA_947447815.1 Chitinophagaceae bacterium
CTAATGTTCAATGCAACAACACATTGAATTATCTTATAGTTCAATAAAAAGTAACTCGAAAATCAATTCAGTCATTCAATCTTTCAGATCTTCATAGCATCCTTACCTCTGTTCGTTGAGTTTTGGTTGGCTTCATTGCTTACTTTGAAATTAATTCATCAATCTTTCAGATCTTCATAGCATCCTTACCTCTGTTCGTTGAGTTTTGGTTGCCTTCATTGCTTACTTTGAAATTAATTCACCTAACTTTCAAATCTTCATAGCATCCTTGCCTCTGTTCGTTGATTTTTGGTTGCCTTCAGTGCTTACTTTGAAATTAATTCACCTAACTTTCAAATCTTCATAGCATCCTTACCTCTGTTCGTTGATTTTGGTTGCCTTCAGTGCTTACTTTAAAATTAGTTTACCTAACTTTCAAATCTTCATAGTATCCTTAAACCTATCAAACCTATTAAACCTATTAAACCTATTAAACTCATTGAACCTCTTAAACCTTTTAAACCTTCTCCTCCACCCACGCATCATGTTCTTTCAAAAGGTTTATCAGTTCATCTACGGCTACTTCGCTATCTATATTTCGTTTTACTACTTCTTTGCCTTTGTAAAGGGTTATCTTGCCTACACCACTACCTACATATCCAAAGTCGGCATCTGCCATTTCTCCGGGACCATTAACTATGCAGCCCATGATAGCAATCTTTACACCCTTCAGGTGATTGGTTACACTACGGATTCTTGCCGTGGTTTGTTGCAAATCAAACAAGGTTCTGCCACAGCTTGGGCAACTGATATATTCGGTTTTAGATATTCTACTCCTGGTTGCCTGAAGGATACCAAAAGCAACAGAATTTAAGAGGCGCAAATCCGGACTGATTGCTTTATTACTAAAATGATGTCCCAGACAAATGCCATCGCCAAAACCATCCAGCAATAAACCTCCGGTCTCTGCGGCATAGTGTATCAGGCTTTCTTCTTTGGTTGCATCATTGCTATCGCAGATAATGATTACTGGATTTTTTACCGCATGATCTATCAACGCTACAAACATTCTTCTGATACTTTGTAATGCGTTTTTATTGGTACTACTCAGACAAATAACAGCGGTACTATCTGTTTTAAGTTTATTGAAAATCGTCTCCAGTTCGGGCTGTACATATTCTTCAGAATAGGCATCTATCATAACGAAGTTTAATACGGCAGATTTCTCCAGCGTATCATTCAGATACTGCTCTGCATCCAATATTGGAAAATGAGTTGTTTTGTCTTTAGCAGACAACCACGCATGATGATATTGTATAATTCTTAAAGTACCCGGTAGGGCAAATTCTATCTCCTGGTTTACGGTAAATAAATAGTCGGCAGCAGAATCGCCAATGGACCATTTATCAGATACTGCATCATACTTGTAACCAACCGTTTCCAATGATGCTGGTATAATATTTTCGATCTTACTATAATCGGCAATTACTACTGGCACATGCTCTCCGCCAATATTTTCTACTGCAATACTTTTCCTTTTTTGAAATTCAAAAGGATTGTAAGCCGCAAGCTTGCTAACAGGAGGAACCTTGGCCCCTCCTTGGGAGGAGTTGGGGAGGCTGTATCTTTTTACAATATCCTTACAAACAGGTATTTCAAATTCAGGATCTTCTGTAAGGGATACTCTAATGGTATCGCCAATGCCATCTTCCAGTAGAGTACCAATACCGATGGCCGATTTTATTCTGCCGTCTTCGCCGTCTCCAGCTTCAGTAACGCCTAGGTGTAGGGAGTAGCATTCTCTGAATTCTTCCTGCATCTTGCTAATCAGTAAACGGTATGCCTGAACCATTACCTGTGGATTGCTCGATTTCATGCTTAGCACAATGTTGTGGTAAGCTTCTCCACGGGCTATTCTCAGAAACTCCATAGCGCTTTCTACCATACCCATTGGCGTATCGCCATACCTACTCATAATTCTATCGCTCAGAGAGCCATGATTGGTGCCAATACGCATAGCGGTGCCATATTCCTTACAAATCTTTACCAAAGGGGTAAATCGTTCTCTTATACGGTCTATTTCCTCCACATACTCTGCGTCTGTATAGTCTATCTGTTCAAATTTCTTTTTATCTACATAATTACCTGGGTTCACCCTTACTTTTTCTATTATCCTGGCAGCTACTTCTGCAGCATTAGGGGTAAAATGAATATCTGCTATCAAAGGAACGGTACAACCTCTTTTCTTCAGCTCGTTCTTTATGTTTAAAAGATTCTCTGCCTCTTTTATAGAAGGTGCCGTAATCCTTACCAGTTCAGCCCCTGCTTCTACACATCTTAGGGTTTGTTCTACCGTAGCAATGGTATTCATAGTATCCGTGGTAGTCATTGTTTGAATACGGATAGGATGCATGTTGCCTAACAATAAATCCCCAATTTTTACTTCTTTGGTAATTAATCTTTTATATTCCGTAAGTGAATTGGTATATAGTTGCATAATATTCTATTTAAAATCAGATAGCCTTCTGAAGGGAACAAAAATATAGTTTAAAACGTATAATGACTTTAAAGGTTTATGATAAGTTGTATGTTTTAATTCATTTAATAATTACTTTCGTTTGTAAACTTTAAGCCAATTTTCATCGTTTAACAAAATACTATGATATGATTTAGTTGCTTTGGAACAGAAATTGAAGTCTATTTACTCACATTAATTATAAACAAACAAAATTATTTGTTATGGAAAATAAGAAAAAAAGCAAAGTCCTCCTTTGTGAAGATGATACAAACCTTGGTTCTGTAATGAAGAACTTTTTAGAAATCAACGACTTTGAAGTAGTACTCGAAAGAGATGGCCGTCTTGGTCTTGCTGCTTTCCAGCGCGAAAAGTTCGACATCTGTTTACTGGATGTAATGATGCCTAACATGGATGGCTTTACGGTGGCAGAAGAAATCAGGGATATTGATCCTGATGTTCCTTTATTCTTTGTAAGTGCAAAGACCATGAAGGAAGACATTATTCAAGGATACAAATTGGGTGCCGACGATTATATCGTTAAACCTTTTGATAGTGATGTGCTGTTGATGAAAATCAAAGCTATCTTAAAACGTAACGAAGAAGAAAACAGAGTAAGCGATAATATTGAATTTGATTTAGGTAGCTATCATTTCAATCCTAAGTTGAGAGAATTGATTATAAAGGATAAAACCATCACTTTATCTCCTAAAGAAAATGATTTATTAAAAATGCTTGCTGAGCATAAGAACGACTTGTTGCCAAGAGAAAGAGCATTAAAGAAAATATGGGGTAGCGATACTTACTTTAATGGTAGAAGTATGGATGTATACATTGCTAAACTAAGAAAGTATCTTAGAGACGACACCAAAATTGAAATCGTAAACATTCATGGTAATGGTTTCAGACTGGTTGC
>CANFLJ010000292.1 GCA_947447815.1 Chitinophagaceae bacterium
GCATCTGTGGAAGGTAATAGATTAGTGATTAAAACTGAACCGGAAAACATTAATATCTCTAACTCAAAATCAAAGGTTATTATTCATGTGCCTTCTTTAAAAGTACTTCACCTTTCTGGTAGTGGCAATATCATTTTAAAAGATGATTTTACCGAAGTTGCCAAAGTAAGTATTTCCGGCAGTGGTAATATAGAAAACAGAAAACCTTGCAATTTCAAGGACCTGAACATTTCTATTTCGGGATCGGGTGATATTCAAATCAAAGGAACGGCGAATAATGTTGCAACCGAAATTTCTGGATCAGGAGATATCAACTTAGCCGAATTGCTTTCACAAAATGCCCGTTGCAGTATCTCTGGCAGTGGCAATACAACGGTAAGTGTTAACACTAATTTAGATGCGCAGATCAGCGGTAGTGGTGACATAGAATACTATGGCCATCCTAGTGTGATTAGTTCCATTTCGGGAAGTGGAAGTGTTACTAAAGCAAAATAATCACAGATTAGCGCAAATAAAAAGCGCACCTGATTTTAAGGTGCGCTTATATCTACTTTTTTAACTTAGAATAGTATTAATATTCATCTTCATTAAACATGAAGTCATCCTGACTTGGATAATCCGGCCAGATATCTTCGATGCTTTCATAGATTTCACCTTCGTCATCTAGTTCCTGAAGATTTTCTACTACCTCCAAAGGAGCGCCACTACGTATTGAGTAGTCGATAAGCTCATCTTTGGTGGCAGGCCAAGGTGCCTCTTCTAAGTAACTTGCTAGCTCTAATGTCCAGAACATACCCTGTAATTTTGCGCAAATGTAACCATATAAACGAATTTTCCAAATCTACTATTTACAAGCCGAATAAGCTGTTGATAACTGACTTTATGGATACATCTGTAAGGAGACCAATATTTTTAACGGAGATAATGACCGTTATGTGAAAAAAAATCAACACATTGCGGCTTGTTTATATAAATAAAAGTCTCTATTACAGGATTCCGATGGGTTGTATGAGGTTAAATTAAATAATATGTTGAAAGCGGTAAATATTACTAAAAGCTATGGAAGCCTAGCGGTAGTAAAAGGGGTGAATTTCTCTCTTGAAAAAGGAGAAATTGCAGCAATAGTAGGGTCTTCGGGTGCTGGCAAAAGTACTTTACTGCACATACTTGGCACCTTAGACACACCTGATAGTGGCGATATAATGCTGAATAATACTATCCTGAATAAACTGAGCAATAAGGCGCTTTCCCGTTTTAGAAACCAGCATATTGGTTTTATATTTCAGTTTCATCACCTTCTGCCAGAATTTACTGCCATAGAAAATGTATGTATCCCTGCCTGGATAGCGGGAACATCTAAAAAACAATCGAATGACCGGGCAATAGAATTGCTGGAAAGATTAGGGTTGAAAGACAGAATACATCACAAACCAGCTACTTTGAGTGGTGGAGAGCAACAAAGAGTAGCAGTAGCAAGAGCATTAATAAATAATCCGGATATAGTATTTGCGGATGAACCTACCGGAAATCTGGATAGCGAAAATGCCCGCCACTTGCACGAATTACTGATTCAGTTGAGAAATGAATATCAACAGGCTTTTTTGATAGTCACCCATAATGATGAACTGGCAGCGAGTTGCGATAAAACTTTTCACATGAAAGATGGTAACTTTATATAAACCTGATTATTTCCTCAAAAATAGAGTCATTGTAACCAGAATTTAAGATTTGAGTACAGAGTTGGACTTTTTTTCGCATTTTTGCCATTACACAATTATTACCCATGAATAATAAATTATATAATGAATTTATTGAGAAGAAAAATAAAGGCATAAAGTCTTTTGCGGTTTTAATTGATCCCGACAAAGCAGACGAGACCTCTTTAAACAAACTGATAGACCTTTCTGTAAAGGCTGGTGTAGACTATTTTTTTGTAGGAGGAAGTCTGGTAGTTTCCAATTCTACCGATGAATGTATCAGTACTATTAAATCAAATTGTGATATACCAGTACTATTATTTCCAGGGTCTCCATCGCAGATAAGCAGGTATGCTGATGCTTTATTATACCTTTCATTAATCAGTGGTCGCAATCCTGAATTACTGATAGGGCAACATGTAATAAGCGCACCAATGGTAAAAAAGAGTGGTTTAGCCATTATTCCTACCGGATATTTAGTAATAGATGGAGGAGCACCTACTACCGTCTCTTATATTTCCAATGCAGCTCCTATCCCTTCCGATAAAGATGATATAGCTATTTGTACAGCAATGGCAGGAGAAATGCTTGGATTAAAACTTATATATATGGATGCAGGTAGTGGGGCCAGAATACCTATTACCGAAAGTATGATAGAAAAAGTAGCCAAAAACGTTGCTATACCTATTATAGTAGGAGGAGGAATTACTACCCCCGAAAAAGCTTATCTGAATTGTAAAGCCGGTGCTGATGTAATAGTAATAGGAAATGCAATAGAAAAAGACCCTACTATTATCACGGAAATAAGTGCTGCAATTCATAATTCTTACAGTAAAGCGTAAGATTTCTGATAAAATATTAAAACATTATTTTGGTATAATAATATTTCCCCTACTTTTGCAACCCCAAGAAAAGAAATTTTCAGGCGGGTGTGGTGAAATTGGTAGACACGCTAGACTTAGGATCTAGTGTCGTGAGACATGGGGGTTCGAGTCCCTCCACCCGCACGAAGACCCCCCATAACTGGGGGGTTTTTTTCTAGGATATTACATCATCAAAATTGGTTCATAACTACGTATTATGGCAACAGTAAAAAGAGAAAACATTGGTTTACTTAACGATAAAATCGTTGTAACAGTTAGTAAAGAAGATTATTACCCAGAATTCGAAAAAGGACTTAAACAATATGCAAAACAAGCTAATATCCCTGGATTCAGAAAAGGAATGGTTCCTGCAGGAGTATTAAAAAAGATGTATGGCAACAGCCTTTTTGTAGAGCAAGTGGTAAAGAAAGCGGAACAAGAATTAGTATCTTTTCTGGAAGCTGATAAAGATTTAAAAATATTAGGGCAGCCAATCCCTTTTGAAACAGAAGAAAAACTAGATATCAACTATAACAATCCTTCTGACTATACTTTCAGCTTCGAAATAGGTATCGAACCAACCATAGACACTAACCTGGATAAAGCAAAACTTACCAGATATAAAATCAATGTAACTGATGAAATGGTGGCTGAGGACCTGGAAGGTATCAGAAAAAGATTTGGTAAATACTCAGAGCCAGAAACAATTACAATTGGCGAAAACTATGTTTCTCTTGACTTAGTTGCTTCTGATGCTGAAGGAAATATAGCTGAAGATGCTATGGGAAAACCAGTAAACGTATTAGCTAATTACTTTACAGATGCTTATCAGCC
>CANFLJ010000293.1 GCA_947447815.1 Chitinophagaceae bacterium
TAATTACGGAGCCTCTACCTAATACAAACTGAAAAGGTTGTGTGTGTTTGAATGCCGTATCAGTATTACTGTCAAATTTAGTGCCATCTAATAGAGTTCCGGTATAATTCATTGTTACACTATCTCCAGCTACAGCCTGATCTCCTTTACCTTCCTCTTTGACGGTAAAATATAAACCAGAAGCTGTTTTGATTGGGGTAATATGCTTACTGGCAAAGTAATCTTTCAAGGTTTTATCATCTTTTATTAATTGTTTTGCTTCAGCAGCTTTTTGTTTCGCTTGTTGTTCTTTCATTTGTTTCATGAAAGCAGCTTGTTGTTCTTTTTGGACTTGGTCTTTTGGTTTAATAGAAACAAGCTTAATAAAGTACTGCACTTTGTCTCCAGCTTTTATAAAATCGGGTAACTTGCTCTTTGAGTTCTTGAATAAAGAAACAGCGTCTACCAGACACACAATACTGTCGCCAGGAGTCATCAGCATAATTGCCTCAATTAAATCACCTTTAAATGCAGGTTTGGCAACACCATAAACGCCAGGTTTTCCTTTGAATGCTTGAGCCGTATTGTACATTAATCTATTGTTACAAACAGATTGCATATTCAGCATTACCTGATCGCCTTCCTGCGGATTAGGCTTGGTGGGCTTGTTTACAATAAATGCATACTGTAACTGAGCATTGATGGTTTTGTAGTTGAAAGCATTATTAGGTGCTGAAGCTGGTTGCTTATTTTGAGCTATTGAAATAGTTACTAAGCAAAGCAGAAAACTTGCTAACAAGGAATTAATTCTAAAAATCTTCATGTTTCTCTGATGTTTGTTTCTAATTAATAATAGTTTTTTGAATGGAACAAAATTATGTATTTTTTAAAATTAAACCCAAATACAAATTGGTAGAAAAATTTTAGATGAGAAATTATATTTTTTAATGAATTTGAATATAAAATCCAATTATAAATCTTTTATTTCTTGATAAACGGCTACCTATTATAATTAAACTTAAATATGTTTGCAAAGCAATAAAATTTATAATGAACAGACTATTACTTATTTTCTCCTTATTAATTTCTTCTAATGCTTTTACACAGATTAAAATTTCTGGTGTAGTTAGAGATACCAAGGGCAAACCTTTGTATAGTGCCAATATCACTTTAATGGATACTTATGATGGTACTGTTTCTGATAGTGCTGGTCGTTTTTCCTTTGTAACTTCAGAAAAAGGAAATCTGGAGGTAGAAGTTAAATACGTTGGGTATAAAACATTTATACAAAAAGTACAACTTGATAAAGAGTCTATTAAACTGAATTGTATTCTTAAAGAAGAACTAAGCGAATTAAAGGCAGTTACCGTAACCGCAGGTTCATTTGAAGCTGGGGATAAGAAAAGAGCAGCAACAGTAATGAGTTCTCTGGATATAGTTACTACGGCAGGCAGTAATGGAGATATTTCATCTGCAGTAAAAACTTTACCAGGAGCACAACAGGTAGGAGAGCAGGAAGGATTGTTTGTAAGAGGTGGCGCGGGATATGAAACTAAACAGTTTATAGATGGTACGCTGGTGAATAATCCATATTTCAGTAGCGTACAGGATATAGCACAAAGAGGAAGATTTTCTCCATTTCTTTTTAAAGGGACCGTATTTAGTACAGGAGGATATTCAGCTTTGTATGGTCAGGCGCTTTCTTCGGCTCTGATACTGGAATCTATTGATCTGCCAGAACGTTCTGAAATTGATGCGTCTATTTCTCCTTTATTTGTAGGTGCTGGTACGCAACATCTTGCTAAAAATAAAAAGTCTTCCTGGGGTATTAATTATGGGTATACCAACGTAACTGCCTATTTTCAGATAGTAAAACAGAAACCCGATTATTTTCATGCCCCTGAGTTTCATTCTGCAGAAGCCAACTTCCGCTTTAAAACTAAGAAAGGTGGAATGGTTAAGTTCTATACTTCCTTTAATTATAATAAATTAGGATTAAGACGACCCAATATTGATAGCAGTATACTGAAGAATGCATTTGGATTGGATAATGTTACCTGGTACAATAATGCCAGTTATAAAGTAGTGATCGGTAAAGGCTGGAAAATGAATCTGGCGGCAGGCTATAGTACCAGTAACGATAATATTAATGCTCAGATTCAAGATGCTAATAATAATCCAGTAAAAACAAACTTGTATTACATAGATTCTGGAAATTTTGCTTTAAAAATCAGACAGGATTTAACACAGGGGAAGGCGGTTTTTGAAAAAAAACTAAGAGGGATTAGTCTTTTGAGGGTTGGAGCAGAATACTGGTATATTTATAATAAGTACCAATCTGATAAATTTAGTAACACTGCATTAATGGAAGATAATCTAAGTGCAGTATTTGCCGAAACAGATATTTATCTAACTAATAATCTGGCTGCTAAAGCGGGCGTAAGATTTGAACATTCTTCTTTACTGAATCAATCAGACATTGCCCCAAGACTTTCTATGGCATACAAAACTGGTAAAGATGCACAGATGAGTATTGCTTATGGTCAGTTTTACCAGAAACCAGAGAACATGTTTCTTTATAGTAGTACCGGTCTTGGTATGACTAAAGCAACTCACTATATTGCTAACTATCAAAAAATGAATAGTAATTATACATTCAGACTGGAAGGTTTTTATAAACTTTATGAGAATCTGGTCAAAACATCCTCCTTCCCATATAACAATAGTGGAGATGGTTTTGCAAAAGGAATTGAAATATTCTGGAGAGATCGAAAAACGCTTAAGAACGTTGATTACTGGATTAGTTATTCCTATCTGGACACCAAAAGAAATTACTTAAATTATCCTGAACAGTTGCAGCCAAATTTCGGGGCAAATCATACTGCAAATCTGGTAATGAAGAAGTTTGTTACTAAGATTAAGACAGGTTTCAACTTTACTTATACCGTTGCCTCTGGAAGACCATATTATGATATAGTTCCAGACAACAGTAATAAGTATTACATACGCGACAGAGGGGAAACAAACCCCTATAATAGTCTTGGATTTAGTCTTAACTATTTACCAAATCTGGGAAAACAGAATTCAAAAACTTTTATTGTAATTGTAGCCAGTATGACTAATGTACTAAACAGTACACAGGTTTATGGTTATAATTATTCTTATAATGGAATAAAACAAGCCATTAATCCTCCTGCTAATCAGTTTTACTTTATTGGTTGCTTCCTTAGTTGGGGTATTGATAGGAGTCAGGATGCTATCAATAATAACTTATAAGCGTTAAATACTATTGTTGCTCATATCGTCGGTTGACAAACGTCATAGTTAGTTTGGTTAGAAATGCTGACTTTTGCCATGAAATTGAACTAAATATATTATAACCGAACAAATATTATGACAA
>CANFLJ010000294.1 GCA_947447815.1 Chitinophagaceae bacterium
AACGAGGATAAGGAAGAAGAAGTAAATGTAATGGAGGTGGTGAAGGACGAAAGGACTACAAAAATTGCGGGAGCAGTCAGTCTCCTTTTTGCTGTATTTCTATTTGTAGCCTTTACTTCTTATATGTTTACCTGGCAGGAAGATCAGGATAAAGTACATCAGTTTGGTGTAAGGATATTTGCAGTACACGATGTGCGGGTATACAATCTTTTAGGGGTACTGGGCGCTTACTTTGCTCACTTATTTATCTTCAGTGGCTTTGGACTTGCTTCCTATTTGCTATGTAGTTTTTTCTTTGTTCTTGGTGTTAATCTAATGACAGGAAAGAGCGTATTTTCTCTTAAAAGAAATCTACGTTATGTAATTGTAGGTGTTAGTGTATTTAGTACTTTACTCGCATTCCTTACAGCAGGATCTATTTTTAGCTGGGGTGGAGCAGTAGGGGAAGTATTGTCGGAATGGTTGATAAAATGGGTAGGTACTTTTGGAACTGGAGCAATACTCTTTGTTATATTATTTGCCTATATCATCTGGCGTTTTAATCCAACCTTTAAACTACCGGAAAGAAAATCAATTAATAAGTTTACCGATGCAGATAATTCGCTGAATCCACTGGTGGATGAAACACTTAATAGCGAGGAATTTGAAGAAGAGGAAGCGGATAATATTGCGTTAGTGTTGAACGAAACTTCGGAAGAAGAACCTGTTGCAGGTAACCGATTGAAAGGAGACGGTAGTGTAAGTATTATCATGCCAGAAGATGAACCAGCAGAGGAAGATCCTTTGATTCAGTTTGACGTAAATGAGCGTGCGGAAGAAGACACGAATGACGTGGTTGATGGTGTGGAGCTTAATGATTTATATGCCAATAAGGTATTTCCTAAAGCGCCTGTTGCACCTACTCTTGTTCCTCCTTCTATTATAGAAGTTCCTGAACAAGTTATAGAAGAAACGGAGGAAGAGGAAACCGGTGCAGTATTGATGATAGATGACAGTGTGGTATTGCCTGAAAAAAATGTTAGTCCACATGAATTAGAAATACTTCCTTCGGCAGAAGATGAGGAAGAAATAGATGAACCAATAATTGCTGCCAAACCAGAAAAGGTAATTATGGATCCTTATGATCCTAGCCTGGAATTGAGCGATTATAAGTATCCTACACTGGATTTACTGGAAACACATGGCAGCGAAAAGATTGTACATGATCCTACAGAATTAGAGACTAATAAGAATCAGATTATAGCTACTCTGAAGAACTATGATATCTCCATTCAACGAATAGCAGCAACTGTAGGACCTACTGTTACGCTTTATGAAATAGTTCCTGCACCAGGGGTTAGAATCAGCAAGATTAAGAATCTGGAAGATGATATTGCATTGAGCCTTGCAGCTTTGGGTATCCGTATTATTGCGCCAATTCCTGGCCGTGGTACTATTGGTATTGAAGTTCCTAATGTGCGAAAGACCATTGTTAGTATGAAGACCTTGTTATCTTCAGAGAAATTTATCAGTAACAGTTTTTCATTACCTATTGCCATTGGTAAAAAGATTGATAATGAAAACTTTATAGTAGATCTTGCTGCAATGCCTCACTTACTGATGGCAGGTGCTACAGGTCAGGGTAAATCGGTTGGTATCAATACTTTGCTGGTATCTTTATTGTATAAAAAACATCCATCACAATTGAAGTTTGTACTGGTGGATCCTAAGAAAGTAGAGCTTAGTTTGTATAAAGTAATTGAGAAACATTTCTTAGCTAAATTACCTGGCGAAGAAGAGGCGATTATCACCGATACCAAGAAGGTGGTTTATACCCTTAATGCACTTTGTATTGAAATGGATAACCGTTACGACTTGCTGAAAGAAGCAGGTTGTAGAAATATAAAAGAATATAACGAGAAGTTTATTGCCCGCAGACTTAACCCTCAAAAGGGGCATCAGTATTTACCATTTATTGTACTGGTAGTGGATGAGTTTGCCGATTTGATTATGACGGCTGGTAAAGAGGTAGAAATGCCTATAGCTCGTCTTGCGCAGCTGGCTCGTGCTATTGGTATACACTTGATTATTGCTACACAACGTCCATCTGTAAATATTATTACTGGTACTATTAAGGCCAACTTCCCTGCCAGGGTTGCCTTTAAGGTATCGAGTAAGATAGATAGCCGTACTATTCTGGATCATGGCGGAGCTGAACAGTTGATAGGTAAGGGGGATATGCTGGTAAGTTACAATGGCGAGACAGTGCGTTTGCAGTGTGCTTTTGTAGATACGCCTGAAGTAGAAAAAGTATGTGAGTTTATAGGTAGTCAACGTGGTTATCCTGATGCTTTCCTATTGCCTGAATATGTGGATGAAAAAGACTTTGAAGGGAAGGATATGAGCGCTGAAGACAGAGACCCATTATTTGCAGATGCTGCAAGATTAATTGTTCAGAATCAAATGGGAAGCACTTCTCTGATACAACGTAGGATGAAGCTTGGCTATAACCGTGCAGGCAGACTGATGGATCAACTGGAGAGCGCAGGAATTGTTGGTCCTAATCTAGGTAGTAAAGCTCGTGAAGTAAGGTTTAAGAGTGATAGTGATCTGGAAGAATATCTTAGTACAATTGGGCTGATATAGCAAAGAGAACTTTTAAAAGGTTTAAGAAGTTTAAGAGGTTCAAGAAGTTCAAATGGTTTAATAAGTTAATAGGTTGAGTAGTAATATTCAGCCTATTTTCATTTCATAAACACGAGAAGGAAATCTCTATAATATTTGTATTCACTTAGTGCCTTTGTGCCTTGTGGCCTCTGTGCCTCTTCTTAGCAGTACATCATCTTTGTTACCAGCTCCTTCATCAGTTCTCCTTCCGCAGTATAGCTGGTATTTATACCTACTGATTTCAGATTGTAATGTTGAAGTAACAGCAGCACTTTTTCTACAGATTGCTGACCATATTGTTTGGCTGCAGCCATGTAATCTTTTACGAAATAAGGATTTACTTCCAGTGTTTGAGCAATAGTAGTATTGTCGGAACTGCCTACACTAAATACCATGTATACTTTGCTAAAATAGTTATACAAAGCAGGAAGTGTCATCTGTATAGGAGATGCTTTTGGGTTAGCTTCAAAGTAGTGAATGATGCGTATTGCTTTGGCAAAGTTTCTTTGTGCTAATGCTGCTTGTAATTCGAATACATTAAACTCTTTGCTGATGCCGATATAGTTTTCTATATCATCTTCCGTAATCTGTTTACGTCCGTTGAGATTGATAGCCAGCTTTTCTATTTCATTCTCTATTCTGCTAAGGTCGTTGCCAATATGATCTACCAGTAAAAACAATGCTTTCTGGGTAATGGTCAGTTGATGTTTATTAACGATGGAAGCTGCA
>CANFLJ010000295.1 GCA_947447815.1 Chitinophagaceae bacterium
ACATTAAAGTTCATGTCGTAACCTTCTTTTAAGAAACCGAATGAACCATCAAACTCCATAGGTAGTTTATTCAATTGAATCTCATTCTTTTCAAAGATAAAAGCAAGTGAACTTGTATTTACTTTAGTGATCAGGTTGGCCTTTAGCTTCTTGGAGCCGATATAGTGGGAATGATTAAAGGTAAGATCAAAAGAATCGATATTGATTTTGGAAGCAAGGTCAAAAATGGATTTGGTAAGGTCGCCTTTGCCAAGATAATTAAGGTTCTTTGCAATGATTTGTATAGGTATTGACTGATCGTCGTAGTGCAGATTGGTATGGTCCAGTTGAATTCTTTCAATCTTCAATGAAGCGGTACTGCTATCGGTACTTACTTTAGCTAGCTTAGTTGTGTCGGCTTTGTATACGTTGTAGTTTGGATGTCCTTGAGCATCTACTTTTACATTAATGTCTCCATTAGTAAGAAATATTTCGTCGATGGCTATTTTATCCGAAAAAACAGAGCGTAAGTTGATACCCAATGCCAGTTCATCGGTAGCAATTAGCGTATCTTTCTGGAAAGGGGCAGAACCTTTGAGGGTAAAGTTATAAAGCGATAATGTAAGTGATGGAAAGTGACTAAAGAAGGAAAGTCTTACTTTAGAAAAATTAAGTTCGCCATTGATACTTTGATTGGTCCATTCTTTAATTTTCTTTTCTACAGAGCCTGGGAAGATAATAGGCAACAAAAACATGATTGACAGAATAGCACCTATTATAATACTGCTAATCTTACTGGTTTTGTAGAGTACTTTTTTGAATGTAGACGTAGACATATTGATTTTCTGATGAAAATTTGAAATAATTAGTACAAAGAAACTAAATTTAAACCAGTAAGGACTTTACAATTGTGAAATTGCATAATTGTTAGGGTTGTGTTTTTCATTAAATGTAAATGGATTAGTTATTAAACAATCCAATTAACCAAAATTTAGTGCCTAAAAAAATGAAAAGGAAAAAGTGGAGGAGGTATTACGGGTTTGCGGTATGAATTTGCTAATTACTGTTGTTTTGGTGTAGGGGTATTTTGAAAATATGGTTGGTTGGTTTAAAATAGTACTACCTTGATTAAAAGATAAAGGAGTTTGATTGATAGTATTGAAAATGCGGTTAATATAATTGATACCTTGAATGAATAAGTTGGAAGGGGGAAGGCTGTTTTGATATTTGAGTGGGTAGTATTCGATGTCGTTTTAAAAATATAGTACATAGATTGAGAAATAAAGGAGGTTGTTTGAATTTCTTTGCACCTTGTCTTAAAAACACGGTGTTTCGAGTTAAAAATAAAGTATGTTGTTTATGTAATTACATAACGTATCTAGTTTATTCCTTTTCACATAGTTTATTAAGAAGGTGAGAGCCCGTATATTGGAATCTGATTGTAGGTTAAGAAGAGCTAATTGGAAAATATTGGAGATTGATTTGAAAAGAAGGAGTCAGGAGGTAGGAGATAGGAGACAGGAGAATACAAAAACAGTTGCTGGTTGCTAGTATTTTACGAAACTGCTAAGTGTAAGGATATATAAGCTAAACTTTGTGTATGTATTTGTATTTGCGTTAGTGCCAGCAGGGAATATCCTATTGCTACCACCCTGAACCTATAAAAGAATGTATGCTGATGCAAGTGGTAGCAATAGATAGGATGAGCTGGAACGGCCGCTTGCGGAACGCCCACCCCTATCCCCTAAAGGTGGACAATACATAAGTAAAAAGTAAAAAACAAAAAGTAAAAAAGAATACAGTTTAAGTCTTGCTAATACCCTAATTACACAATAGACTTCTATTACCGTTTTCTAATACTCTAACCATAGTCTTAATGGTATTGGAAACCTTCATTACGAACTCTACTGCGTAATCTGGGTTAAAACTAATTGTATAAAATCACAAATTTTTGCACATCCAATAAGAATCCAATAGTAGAAGATACATTTATGCTTCAATCATCATCATGGAAACATATATCTATACTGCCATTGCATTTGTAATGGGTGCGCTGCTGTCTTTTCTCTGGAATAAAGTAATAGTAACAAAGAAAATACAAGCTGCTAAAGAGGCATCGCAGGAACAACTGACATCAGTTGAAAAAGAATTTATACAATATAGGGCTACCACAGAACAACAGTTGACTGCTGCTAGTGAATATGCTAACAGAATACAGACTAGTATAGAAGTACTGAATAAAACTGTGGCAGAGAAACAAACTGCTGCTGATAATTGGCAGAATCAGTTGGCTACCACTACTGCGAATTATCAATCAGCGAAATTGACACTTACAGATAAACAGAACGACATCAGCAGGATGAAAGATGAACTGAATACCATAAGACAGGAATGGGAACTGAACAACCGCAAACTGGCAACTGCTGAAGCGGAAAACAATGCATTGCAACATGCGCTAAGAACACAGAAGCAGGAAATAGAAGAGCTGAATAAAAAGTTTACAATAGAGTTTGAAAATATTGCTAATAAAATACTGGAAACAAAATCGCAGCGGTTTACCGATTTGAACAAAGAAAATATGAAGGGTATACTAGAGCCTCTGGGAAAAAACATTGAAGCGTTTAAAAAGCAGGTTGATGAAGTGTATAAAACAGAATCGAATGAAAGATTCTCGTTGGGCAAGGAGGTGAAAAGACTATCTGACCTGAATCAACTGCTGGGCGAAGAAGCGAAAAACTTAACCAAAGCACTTAAAGGAGAGGCTAAAACACAGGGTAGGTGGGGTGAGGTGATTCTGGAAAATATACTGAATAAATCGGGTCTAAGAAAAGGGGAGGAGTACTTTATGGAGTATCAGCTTTTTGATGCGGAAGGTAAAGCGCTAAGGAGTGAAGCGGAGGGTAAAAAAATGCGCCCCGATGCACTTGTGATGTATCCTGATAACAGGCACATCATTATTGATGCTAAAGTATCGCTGAATGCATTTGTGCGTTTTATAGAATCGGAAGATGCAAGCATTCAGCAATCAGCACTAGATGCCCATATACTGGCGATAAAAGCACATATAAATGAACTGAGTAAAAAGGCTTATGATGACTATGACAAAACGTTGGACTTTGTAATGATGTTTATACCTAATGAGCCGGCCTACATCACTGCGATGCAGGGAGAACCTGATTTGTGGAACTATGCTTACGAACGGAGGGTTTTGCTGATTAGTCCTACTAACCTAATAGCGGCTCTGAAACTTATGGTAGATTTATGGAAGAGAGAATATCAGAATCAGCATGCACAAGCTATAGCAGACAGGGGCGCAAAGATGTACGATAAGTTTGTAGGATTTGTAGAGAATCTGGAAGCTGTAGGGGTGCACTTGAGC
>CANFLJ010000296.1 GCA_947447815.1 Chitinophagaceae bacterium
ACGTTCTATACGTTGATCCTTCAGCAAAACATCCCCCACAAACTGGGTTCCCTCATTAACGATAGTAGCATTTTTGATGATAGTAGTAGACATAGTAGCTGTTTGGGTGGTAAAATAAAGCAGTTTAATAAAGTAAAAAACAAAAAGTAGAAAATAAAAAGCAATACAACTAAGCCTGTATTAATCCAAGCCCTTGTGTCCTGTATTTGTATTCATTATCAAATCTTCAAATTATCAAATTTGTATCCTGCCTCCATGCATTTGTATTCATTTTTAATTTTTAATTTGTATTAGCTGTTCCTGTATTCATTATCAAATCTTCAAATTATCAAATTATCAAATTTGTATCCAGCCTCCTTGCCTATGTGCCTAGTATTGGAATTCATTTTCAGCTAATCTTTATAGATTAACTATCTTTCAATTCGTTTTCTATCTCTTCTATTGTAGGTAAACTACTTTTTAAATTATCCGGAATTACCTCTGTTAAGTTAAACTCACTTACACCCATTGGTTTATTCATATCCCTTAGTGCAAATTCTACCTCAATATTTTTTTTATCCCTACAAAGAAGTATGCCAATACTTTGATTGTCATCGTCTTGTTTTACCAGACTATCAACTGCCGATAAATAGAAATTAAGCTTCCCGGCATATTCAGGAATGAATCTGGTGTTTTTCAGTTCAATTACCACATAGCACTTCAGTTTGGTGTGATAAAATAACAAGTCAATATAATAGTCTGTTTCAGCAATTTCTAAATGGTATTGTTGCCCAACGAAGGCAAAACCTTTACCAAGTTCTAATAAAAACTTAGTAATATGTTGTACCAGTTGTTGCTCTAAATCTCTTTCTACAAAAGGCTTTGTTAGCGTAATAAAGTCAAATATATAAGGGTCTTTTAGCGTTTGTTGAGCCAGATCAGATAAAGGATCAGGTAGTGTATGCGAAAAATTGGTCACAGCTTTACCTTGCCGCTCATATAAGTTGCTTTTTATTTGCAAAGCCAATACATCCCTGCTCCAGTTATTTTCTATTGTTTCACCTATATAAAATTGTGCCTCTGTAATATCTTTCGATTTGCTGAATATTAAAATATTATGACCCCACGGAATTTGACAAACCCCTTCTTTTATTTGTCCAACAGCTTGTTGGATTAATGTACTTGAACCAAAAGGGTTTAATTCGGTATCAGGTTGTTGCAGAATTTGTCCAACAGGTTGTTGGATTATTGAGCTATAATAAAATAAATAGAATTGTCTTGCATAAGAAAGATTGCTTCTCGAAAGCCCTTGCATGGCAGGAAACTCCTCTTTTAAATCCTTAGAAACCTGTTCTAGAATTTTATCCCCCCAATTGCTTTGCTGTATTTTTTCGGCAATCATCTTGCCCAGTTCCCAATAAAATCCAATAAGTGCCGAGTTTACAGCAAAAGTAGCCTTTACCTGTGCCGATCTTATTGTTGACTTAAGCTCTATAAGCCAGATTTTATACTCCGTATTGGTTAGATTTTTATCCATCATTTTCTATTTAGTATACCACAAACCGTTATCATATTGTTTCAAAGTAATACCTTTTTATATAAACGCAGTACTAGTATTCAAATTATCAAAAAGCCTCATGCCTTGTATTTGTATTCATTGGCTGTTCCTGTGTTCATTATCAAATTATCAAATTTGTACTCCTCTCCCCTTGTATTCATTTTTAATTTTTAATTCTTAATTTTTAATTTGTATTGGCAGTTCCTGTATTCATTATCAAATCTTCAAATTATCAAATTATCAAATTTGTATCCCTCCTTGCATTGCATTTGTATTCCCCACATTTATTCTATACATTTGTTTCAAACAGACAATCATGCTCACAACTATTCAAGGTACTTACAAAAATGGCTTTATAGTCTTAGACGAGCAGCCTCCTACCAATCTACCAGTAAAGGTTTTAGTTACTTTTACCCAGGACATAGTTGCAGACAAAGAAATCCCGACAACAAAACGAGTTCCAGGCTTTGCAAAAGGTACTGTAATCTATATGTCCCCCGATTTCAACGAACCTATTGATGATGTGTTTAATGCATTAAAATAATGAAACTATTACTGGATTCTCATACATTATTATGGTACTCTCAGGATATTCCCACCCTATCACCATCAGTAATGGACATGCTGCAAAATCCAGAGAACGACTTGTATGTAAGCATTGCTACTTTTTATGAGATTGCAATCAAAATCAATCATGGCAAACTCAAAATCATCGACACAGTTCAGGACTTTTATATAAAAACAATTGAAGCCGGCATTCATGTATTACCCGTTTTGCCCATTTACCTTGATAGCTATATATCCTTACCTGTATTCCCCGACCACCGCGATCCTTTCGATAGACTTATAATAGCCACTGCAATCACCGAAAATCATACCATTATTACTATAGATAAAAAGTTCGAGCTGTATAATGACATAGTAAAAACATACTGGAATTAATATATCCATAGTAAAAAAGCAAGAACCAATATTCCTCTGTATTACTTTGTGCCTTGTATTTGTATTCATTGGCTGTTCCTGTATTCATTATCAAATTATCAAATTATCAAATTATCAAATTTGTATCCTGCCTCCTTACCCTGTATTTGTATTCATTGGCTGTTCCTGTATTCATTAGCATATTAGCACATTAGCTAATCATTGGCGTCCGGTTAAACTTAAATTATAAATATTAGGTTCAATATTTATAATAGTTTGAAGTATGTATTTTGTCATTTTTAAAAGTGAAGCCCCCCTTTAAGCAGAACTAAATAAGTTAAGTTGTTGTTTTGTTTTAGGCTCTTTATAATTCATTAAAGCAGTCTCTGGATTTTCCAGAAAAGCCAGCAGTTTGATATAATTCATTAAATGAAGTCTAACCATACTACTGATATTTGAAAATGCCCAGACTTTTTTTACATACTTTTTGATAATCTTGAGCAGTAAATCTGTTATTAATGCACACCATATCTGTGTTTTAATAGCATTCTCACTTTCTCCTAGGAAATGTTTTAGTGGGTAGGTTTGTTTCAGTCTTTTAAAGAGTAATTCTATCTGCCATCTTTTCTTATAGATATTTGCAATAACAGAAGCTTTGATCCTTTTGGTATTCGTAATAAAATAAAATGTTCTTTTTGTTTCTGCATCGTAAAATGTAATACGTCTAACCTTTATCCTCTTTGTTTTAGCATTTCCTGGTCTCCCTAGTATAACCCAGTCATCAGCAATTACTCCTAGAGCCTTTTCTTTTTCAGAGACAGTGCGTTTTTCAATTTCTTCCTGATAAGCTACATCACTCATACGGGTTACCCAGGTTACTGATTGCTTATTCCATGC
>CANFLJ010000297.1 GCA_947447815.1 Chitinophagaceae bacterium
ATTGTAGTATGTATAATAGGATTCCAAAAACAAAATAGAAGAAAAAATATCCTTACCGGTATCAGAAATAACTGGGGTGAAGTAAAAAATGACTATTTCGATTTTGAACTAATCGAAATGTATTTCAACATAAATAAAGGTGAGTACTTTCATAAGTTGTCTCCTCAAACAAAATACGACATTGATTTTAATGATTTATTCTGTTTCACTGATAGAACTACCAGTAAACTAGGCCAACAATATTTATATAATAAACTAAGTACACCTACTAATAATATAGACCATCTTAAAGAAACTGAAAAGCAAGTAACCTTCTTTCTTCAAAATCAAGCTACCAGAGAGCTTATTCAAACCCAACTCTTCAAACTCCATAATAATGATAGCTATTTTATAGCGGGTCTACTGGAAGACAACGTTATTACAAAGTCAAAATGGTCATGGTTATTTATTGCAGATACAATTCTTATGGCTCTTTTATTAATAGCTACTCCAATATTTCACAGATGCTCAATTTTGGCATTAATTTTATTCGCTATTAATCTATTCTTACATTTTAGCAATAAAAACAATACTTATAAATTCGGTAGATCATTTCCACAATTATACCTTTTAATAGAAATAGCAAAAGATCTTTCTAAGCACAATATTCCATTTGAAATAAAGGAAACTCAGAACAGCATTAAAAACTTACATCAGTTTCAATCAAAATATAGCATCCTTAGTTTTGCCCAGTTTACAGGAGATGAACTAACTCAATTATTAGCCATCTTTCTGGAGCTGATAAAAGCAGTATTTCTAATAGAGATCCATACTTTTAATAGTATTATTACAATAATAAAGAATAAAAAAGAAGATATTGCTACATTATATAGTTTCGTAGGAAGTATTGATACCGCTATTTCAATAGGGTCGTTAAGATCAGGAGGGTTGCAATATTGCAGTCCTGAATTTATAGCATCTGAAAAGGCTTTAAGTACATCCGATATTTTTCACCCACTTATTCCAGGTTGCATAACCAACTCCATCGATATACATTCTAAGAGCATTTTAATAACAGGTTCCAACATGTCGGGCAAGTCGACTTTTCTTAGAACTATTGCTATAAATTCTATATTAGCCCAGACTATAAATACATGTTTTGCCAGTAAATATAAAACCCCATTCTTCAAGCTTTTTTCTTCCATACGCATTGAAGATGATTTGTCGGAAGGGAAGAGTTTTTATATGGCAGAAGTAAACTCCATTGGTAATTTAATAAAAGAAACAAGTTCAGATTCACAGAACTTCTACTTGCTTGATGAAGTGTTTAAAGGTACCAACACGGTTGAACGAATTGCTGCTTCTAAAGCTATATTGTCGTATTTAAATAAAAATGATAATCTGGTAATGGTTTCTACACACGACCTTGAGTTAACAGAGTTATTATATAATGAATACGATCTATACCATTTTGAAGAAAAGATTCAGGAACAAAAGCTTGTATTTGACTATTTATTAAAACAAGGCCCATTAAAGAGCAGAAATGCCATTAAGATTTTAGCATTATCAGCATATCCCTCTGAAATAATAGAGGAAGCAAATGCAATTAGTAACCATATAGCAGACAATAATTCATTAAAATTAAAGGTCGGTTAGTAATAGTACATATCATTTCAAAATAATTTGGGAAGGTTATTTTTTAATTGTTTTGTAATATTCAACAGAGTGCTTTTCTTTGATTAACCTTTATGGAATTAGAATATTTACATTAATATGCAAAATCAGGACTTTAGCTTGACATTAATAGTTGATCAAGCTCCAAACGAAGTATTTAATGCAGTAAATAATGTTCGTGGCTGGTGGTCTATGGCTTTAGAAGGAAGCTCAGAACATCTGAATGATGAATTCATTTATCGCCATAAAGAGTTCCATTATTCCAGACATAAATTAGTAGATGTTGTTCAGGACACTAAAGTAGTATGGCTGGTTACGGACAGCAATCTAACTTTTGTACAAAAGCAGGACGAATGGAATAACACCCGTATTGTCTTTGATATTTCAGAGCATAATGGTCAAACCAAACTTCTAATAACACATGTAGGTTTAGTGCCTCAATTGCAATGTTTTGAAGGATGTTCTAAAGGATGGACTTATTACTTACAGAATAGTCTACTCCCTTTAATCACCAAAGGAAAAGGCAACCCCGATCAATGCAACTAAAATTCTATAAATTATGAACGCTACAGTAGACGAATATCTATCTAAAGTTACTAAATGGAAACCAGAACTTTCCAGGTTAAGAACAATTATTAATGAATGTGGTTTATCAGAAACCATCAAATGGGGTGTTCCATGTTTCACTGCAGGCACTAATAATATTGTTATCATAAATGGGTTCAAAGAATTCTGTTGTATCAGTTTTTTCAAAGGAGCATTATTAAAGGACACCTCCAATATATTGATAAAACAAGGAGAGAATACACAGTCTGCGCGTATCATTAAGTTTATCAGTCTTCAGGATATTAATAAGACTGAAAAGATAATTAAGAAGTATATTAAAGAAGCAGTAGAAATAGAAAACGCAGGTATAAAAGTTCCGTTAAAAGATAATACTCAAATTGAACTGGCAGCAGAACTGGTCGAGATATTGGCGCATGATACAAAATTTAAATCAGCCTTTGAATCATTGACGCCAGGTAGACAAAGAGCTTACAATTTATTTTTCACATCCCCTGTTCAGTCAAGCACAAGAATAACGAGGATAGAAAAATACAGACAACAGATTCTGGATGGAAAAGGAATCAATGATTGTACTTGCGGTCTGTCTAAAAAAATGCCTAATTGTGATGGATCGCATAAGTTTTTACGAGTAGAATAATTTTCAATTCTATTATATCGTAATCTTGCATTTCTTAAATCCAGTAAGGATAGGAACCCTACATATTTAAAATGGTTTTTAAATGATCGAGACAGAACGGCTTACATTATTACCTTTATCTTACGAGCAGTTAATCAAATACATTAAATGCGATCATTCCCTGGAAGAAGAGCTGAATCTACAATTTACCAACAGAATCATCTCCCATGAATTGGTGGAGGCTTTCGAAACAAATATTCTTCCCAATGTAGCGGATAGTACAAAGAACTATTTATACCATACTTTATGGACAGCCATTGATAAAGTAGAGAAAAAGATGGTAGGTGATATTTGTATTGTAGGAGAGCCCAATGCAAAAGGAGAAATTGAGATTGGCTACGGTACGTACCTCGAATTTCAGAATAAAGGATATATGACCGAAATTGTGGGAGGAATAATTGCTTGGGCTAAAACACAACCTAAAGTAAAAGCAATTATAGCCGACACTAAAAAATC
>CANFLJ010000298.1 GCA_947447815.1 Chitinophagaceae bacterium
CCCTATTAATCCCAGCTGATTACAAAAAACAAACTTTACAATTATTAAACAAAGGACTTTTTGGACTTTAGTTTATAATTTGAGAATAAATTAAAAGGATACAACTAATATGTTGTATCCTTTTTTATTAATACAATATTATCCCAAGTATACCACAGATAGCCTTTAGCAACATCAACCCATCTACTACTGACAGATAATATAACAGCGATTTTCTGCTAATAAGTGTAAAGGAAACTAAGAGTAGTGCTACAAAAGGAATAGTATTAAACAATATTCTACCCATTGAGAACTGACTATTAAAAGCGTATATAACAAATACAACAAACCCTGCAATAGTTAAGGGCATCACTACCTTAAATATAGTTTCCCTAAGGCCTTTCTGTACAACAAAAGTATTTAGCGATTGGTTAGCATCCACTGCATAGTCTTTAATATCGAAAAGAATACAAAGCATTGCAATAAACATCCAGTTCTTTACAAATAATATACCGCACCTTAACGATAACACAAAAAGATCATGATTAGTTATCGAGCGAAACAAAACAGGATATAAAGTAACTACACCTGCCCATACAAGGCCAATAACAAATGGTTTTGACCAACCATTATTTCGTAAATTAAAGCAATATCCAAATCCATAATACCCTAAGGCTAAAAAAGGGAAAAACAATATAACTGAATATTCAATTACAGATAAATGCATCCATGAATTCCCTATATGATTGCCCATCATAAAGCTGATTATAATCAAAAGAAATGCAAGTAACCATTGTTTTATATTGTTACTCTTTTGATGATTAAAATACCAACTTGTTCTTTCGTTTTCTGAATCTACGTTAACTGTTGTATTTAAATATGCTTTGGAATAGTATATTACTGTTGCAGCAAAAACAAAGATGTAATAAAGTAGATTATTTAAAGGAATAAATTGCTGAACAGAGGCTTCTATAGAAAGCGCTACTGCGCATACTCCATAAAACCAGTTGCCATAAAATATTTGTTCCTTTATTGACTTCAAAATATGTTTTATGTTAAGAGTAAATAAACAGATATGCATATAATATGCCACCAATAATTATCGCATCAACAATATCCATCCACTATATGTTTCAGCCTTTGCATCATCATATAATTTCACCACATAATAATAGGTTCCTATTGGTGCTGGTTGATTATTAAACTTGCCATCCCATGATATTGTATTGCCTGTATAATCGTATACCTTTTGCCCATTTCTATCAAATACAAATACAGTTACCTTTTTAATGCCATTTAAATCTTTAATCTCCCAAAAATCATACTTACCATCTCCATTTGGGGAAAATGCATTGGGTATCTTTATATTCAATATCACTTTTACTACCGCCGTATCTGTAGCACTGCATCCATCATTATTGTATACATTAATTACATAGCTTGTATTTACAAAAGGTGTAGCTATTGGTGAAGCAATGTTCGAAAAATTCAATGTGCTTGCTGGTGTCCATAATACGCTATTATATACACCCGTAATTGTTGTAAATAAAGTAACAGAAGATCCAGAGAAAATAGTTTGACTAGGAGTAGTAGTTACAAAAGGTGCAGGCAATACAGTTAGCAACTGACTTGCAGAAGATACACATCCATCTACTGCATAATAACTATAATCAATTTTATGATTACCACTTCCTGCTAATTGTGGATTATACAATCCGTTACTATCTTCAACAATTCCTTTACCACTAAAAAAATCATATCCTTTTATACCTGAAGTTTCAAAAGCATTTATATAAAAGGAAGGTACATTTTCACAGACCGACTTCAAAGGACTAAAACTAATTACCGGAACTTCTTTTATAGAGGTATGTAATGACGAAGTAGCACTACAGGATTTTAATGTAGCTGTTAAAATATAATTGCCTGTATCGGCATAATTATAGTTTAAAATAGTATCTATACTTTTGGATGAATTGTAACCATTAGGACCAGTTACATTAATTTTTATTCCAGGATTAGTTGCTACAGATTGTAGGGTTAGATACTGATACCTACAAGGAGGGTTATTCGAGCTTATCATCGCAACAGGAGTTGTATCTACCAGTAGATGAACAGTATCGTTCTTTGAACATCCTAAAAAAGATTCTTTTAAAATATATCTACCCGAATCAGCTAAGGTATTTATTGGTTTAGTAAAACTACTGTTCAAACTAATAATATTATTGTCAGGTGCTATCCAGATATCACTATAACCTGCAATGGCATTCACCGAACTAAAGCTGGCAGTATTGCCTGTACATACTGGATTATTGACTTGTATTTTAGTATTCGGCAATTTATTTACCTTCAGCACTATACTGTCTTTTAAACTGGTACAATTGGTTTTAGAAGCACTACAATAATATGTACCGGCATCCGAAATACTAACTGAATTTATGATTGGATTCTGTAGTGTACTAGAATACCCATTAGGCCCTGTCCATTGATAATTTACATACAGTGTACTTCCTACATCACATAGCAATTGTAATAAACTATTCTCACAAACAGTATTGTTTACAGCGGTAGTAGAAAGCCTTTGAGAGAAATGATTAAAATCGGAGAAATATCCATATCTACAACCATTAGCATCTCCATGTATTACGGCTAGATGAAATTCTTTGATACTATTGGTAACTACAGCACCAGCACCTGCTGCAAGATCGGCAGTAGATACTTGAATTCTGGCATATTGCCATTGGCCAGCCGTAAATGGAACAGGCTTAAACATTGATGCATTAATAACGCTTGTACCACTGTTAAACGTAAATCCCGTTTCTCCACCGGTAGGTACCAGAATATTCATGAACAAAGGAATATTCATCGATCTGGTAAACCCAACGGTTGTAGATCCAGTACATTCAATGGTGGGCAATATAGCATGACCTACTTCACAGCTAAAACCAGATAAATGCAGTACATATACCGGCAAGGAAGCATCTATATATAATGTAGAATCATGCGAACCTCTTTTATAAGTTTGTCCTGCATTTAAGATTGTTTCTACTACCCCATTAATGGTAACTGAAGTGTTATTCTGTGTGGCCATTATAAATACCCAATCCGTTGGTGGTATAGTGGGTGCATTATTCAGGTAGCCTGGAATTGAAATATATTTTGTTCCTATAATAGCAGTAGGTACTATCTGATCGCCAGCCAGATCCAGACAGGCATAGTATCCTCCCCCTCCTATCGAATCGTCTTTTATGGTAATGGCTATTGGTTTATCGGCAGTAACGATTGACCCTGCAAGATGCCCTGCAGCAAGGTATGCAACTGCAGCAGAAGAAAAGGTTTGCCCCTTATTTAAAACAATTGTAAAAGTAGC
>CANFLJ010000299.1 GCA_947447815.1 Chitinophagaceae bacterium
TACTGAATATGGCTGCTCTTTACCCCCTCCCTCTTTAGTAGAGAAGCAATGTTATTCTTTAGCGGAGTAGTCTTTATTCCAGTTAATTTCTTATCGGAATAGTTAAAGTAAATATGATGTTCCATTTATAGAGATCTTTGTTCGATGTTTGCAAAGTAATTGAGGATACAACACATATCAAAATGAAAAGATTAAGTGAGCTTAAAACAGGACAGAAAGGAATCATTCACTCCTTCGAGAAAGATGAGATATTTATCAAATTGATGGAGATGGGTTGCATTCCAGGTGAACCAGTTAAGGTAGAATTTATAGCACCATTCGGTGACCCTATCTCTATTTCGGTTTCTGGATATAGCTTAAGCCTCCGCCTAAACGAAGCCAACAATATCTTTATTGATGAAGTAGTATAGGGAGGTTGTCTTTTTAATCTACCTAAATTTTATCGTGAATCGTGAGCACAAACAACGTGAGTCGTGAGTAATACAAACACAAACGCTGGTTTATTTTCTCACGAATGAAGACTCACGATGTATTTATCACGAGAAGTCAAATTAAAATAATAAACGTTCTTTAAATGAAAATAGGTCTCTACTTCGGTTCTTTTAATCCTATACACGTAGGGCACTTGATTATTGCCAATCATATTGTAAACAACTGCGATCTGGATCAGGTATGGATGGTGGTGAGTCCGCAAAACCCACTAAAACCGGCAAACCTACTCAACGAATATCATCGTTTACACCTGGTTACATTGGCTACCGAAGACAATACTAAACTGAAGGCATCCGACATCGAGTTCAAACTCCCTAAGCCTTCTTATACAATAGACACACTTACGTATCTGGATGAGAAGTATCCTCAACACCGTTTTTCAGTAATAATGGGAAGCGATAGTTATCAGAATTTACACAACTGGAAGAACTACGAACAGATATTAAAACGCTATACTATTATTATATATCAAAGACCGGGCTATGTAATAAGGGAGAACCAGTTTGGTAATATCGTAATAAGCGATGCGCCATTATTGGATATCTCCGCCTCCTTTGTACGTAAGAATATACAACAAGGCAAAAGCATAGAATATCTGGTTACCGATAAAGTACGACTGGAAATAGAAAATAATTCATACTACAAATTGTAATCAGCAACAAATTCATTATTTTCGCTTCATAATATATTTATAGTTTGCCCAATATACCCGACATTACCAAGAGATACATGGAATATAATACTGCAAGAAATTTAATCAGCATTCGTGAATATGGACGCCATATTCAACGTATGATAGAATATATCATGACGATAGAAGATCGTGATAAACGTAACCGTCAGGCTAAGCTTGTAATTGAGCTAATGGGATTTTTGAATCCACACCTTAAGAATGTAGAGGACTTCCGTCACATGCTTTGGGATCATATGTTCTTTATTAGCGATTTTAAACTGGATGTAGATAGCCCCTATCCTATTCCGGAAAAAGCTACTTATAAAGGAAAGCCCGAACCAATGGCCTATCCTAAGCGCAAGCCTAAGTATGCTCACCTTGGTAAGAATGTAGAATTGTTGATTAATAAAGCCCTGGCAGAACCTGTACAGGAGAAGAAAGAAGCGTTTGCTACAACTATAGCGTACTACATGAAGATTTGTTATACCAACTGGCATAAAGAAGATGTACAGGACGAATCGGTACGAACAGAGCTTTCTATACTCACAAAAGGAGAACTGGAAGTGGGCGACGAACTGGCAAATGTAAAAATGCCTACCGACAATTATGCCCGCACAGGCGGTAGTAACACCGGTGGTAAAAAGTATTTCAACAACCGTGCTGGTGGCACCTCCCGTGGTGGTAGCAATGGTAAGCCTGGTAATGGCGGACCGTCTTCCAGAGGTGGAAATACCCGCAATGATGGTAGAAGAGACGACAGAAATAAAAATAATAATAGAAACAACTTCAAGAAAAGATTCTAATCAGAATTTAATACGTTATTTGTAAAAGCCAACCTTAACGTTGGCTTTTCTTTTTATAGAACTACAAGAATATTGACCATGAACAAATTCGAAGTACACGGTGCCAAAAGATTGCAAGGCACTATTATACCTCAAGGGGCTAAAAACGAAGCATTGCAGGTAATCAGTGCTGTATTGCTGACTTCCGATAAAGTAACTATCAAAAATATACCCGACATACTGGATGTAAATATGCTGATAGAACTTTTGCAGGATATGGGCGTAACGGTGGAAAGACCCGATAGACATACCTGTATATTTCAGGCTGCTGATATAAATGTAGATTACCTGGAAAGCGAAGTATTTCGCAAGAAGAGTGGTAAACTTAGGGGTAGTGTAATGACTGCTGGTCCGCTCCTCTCTCGTTTCAAGAAAGCCTACATACCTAAGCCGGGTGGCGATAAGATTGGTAGAAGAAGAATAGATACTCATATCGTTGGTTTTCAAAAATTAGGCACAATTTTCACTTATAATGATAAAACTGGCCTCTTTAAGCTCTCTGCGCCCCATTTAAAGGGCTGTTACATGCTTTTAGACGAGCCTTCTGTTACGGGGACTGCCAATATTGTAATGGCTGCTGTAATGGCAGAAGGGATTACAACCATTTACAATGCAGCCTGCGAACCATACGTGCAACAGTTGTGTAAGCTGCTAAATGCTATGGGCGCTAAGATAACGGGCATAGGAAGCAATATGCTGACAATAGAGGGCGTAGAAAAGCTTGGTGGAGCAGAACATACTATTCTGCCAGATATGATCGAGGTGGGCAGCTTTATGGGTCTGGCGGCGATGACGCAGAGCGAGATCACTATCAAAGGAGCTGGAGTGGAACATCTGGGCATTATTCCTGAGAAATTTGCTCAGCTTGGGATTAAGTTTGATATCAATGGAGATGATATTTATATACCCTCACAAGATTCCTACGAAATTAGTAGTTTTCTGGATGGTAGTGTGCTGACTATTTCCGATCATCCATGGCCAGGCTTTACGCCGGATTTGCTCAGTATTGTACTGGTAGTAGCTACGCAGGCAAGAGGAAGTGTATTGATCCATCAGAAAATGTTTGAAAGCCGCTTGTTCTTTGTGGATAAGCTGATAGATATGGGCGCTCAGATTATTCTTTGCGATCCGCACCGTGCTACCGTAATTGGTCTTGGCCGAAAATATAATCTTAGGGGTATTAGCATGACCAGTCCTGATATTCGTGCTGGGGTTGCCCTGTTGATAGCCGCTCTTAGTGCAGAAGGAAAGAGTACTATTCAGAATATAGAACAGATAGACCGTGGGTATCAGTATATAGACGAAAGATTGAGAGCGCTGGGTGCAGATATCAA
>CANFLJ010000300.1 GCA_947447815.1 Chitinophagaceae bacterium
AATCGCTCAGCGGCAGTAAATCGATAATTAGAAAACATAATATTAATTTGGATGCGCAATATAAATTATAAAAACAGAATCATTCAAAACTTACTTAAAAGAAAGAATTTTAAGCTGCACTATTCGTATTGCCAGTAGCAGTTTAACTTGCATTAAGCAGTTTCCGGAGGAATAACATTTTCTTCAGGAAGTATTTCGGGCTCTACATTTTCTGTTTTCCCAATTCTTAGTACCCCCACTATTACCAGAATTGTACCTACCACCTGGGTAAAATGAAAAGTTTCTCCTAAAAATAAATATGCTTGAAGAATAGTAGACACGGGTCCAATGCTGGTAATGACGGCCACATTATTACTGCCAATTATTTTCATCCCATAACTGAGCATAAAGGAAGGGAGCACTGTAGCAATGATAGAAAGAGCCAGGCAGTAATAGATTATATTAGGATGAAAAGTACTGAATATACTTACGGAATGAGTAACAAAAAAATGAGCCAGTATACCCACTGTTGCACTGAGCATAGTATAAGCAGTAAACCTGGTAGCGCCTACTTTGGGCACTATCTTTCCTGTGCCTACCAGATAAAAAGAATACGTAACGGCACAAAGAAACACCATGAGTGAGCCATAATGAAAGCCCGGGTCGGAGAAGGAAATGTGTAGCTCGCCACCATATGCAATTGCAATACCCATGTAAGATAATACCAGTGCAAAAACTTGATTTCGGGTAAGCTTTACTTTAAACAGCCAGGTATTTATCAGGATTGCAAATGTTGGATACAGGAATAATATTAATCGCTCCAGGCCAGCAGAAATATACTTTAGGCCAATGAAGTCGAAAAGGCTACTTAGGTAGTATCCTACCATACCCAGCAGGATGATATAGCCCCATTCTTTTAGCGCTACCCGCTTTTCTTTTTGCTTGGAAGAAATGATTGCTATTACAATATAAAATGGCAATGAAAACAGCATTCTGAGTGCCAGTAAAGTGATGGCATCTACTGCTGTATGTTTAAATGCCAGCTTAACAAATATGGCTTTGGTAGAAAAGAAGATTGCACCCAGTGCCGCTATCAGAAACCCCTTTAGATGATTATTCTTTGCCGCTATATTTTTTAAACGGCTAATCATGAAGCCATGTTTTTTCGGAAGGTTCTTACAAACGATAACACAGCTTCATTAAATATAGGTCCTTCATCAAACAGAAACTCGTGTTTAATAGGAAGTACATACATAGGAAGCTCTTTCAATTCCTCCGAAAACTTGATAAGCCTTACGGCATCTTTTTCGGTAGTTAGTATAAACTTATCAGGTGTAGTGATGTTGTTATACTTTTCTTTTATCTCATTCAGATCATCAATAGAAAATATGTGATGATCCTCATAGCTTTTCTGATAATAAGTAGCAGCCTGTTGTAATAGCAATTCTTTGATAGGTTTCGGATTTGCAATGCCACAAACCAGCAGTATTTCATCATTGCCGGTAATCATTCTCCTGTTTTCAGGATTGGTAATATGGTATGGCAAAGCATACATGATTGTGGTGTAGAATACCTGTTGCTTAGATGTAGGTTTTAGCTGCCTCAACAGGGTTTGCTTCTGTTGTTCTGTCAGCTCCTCCGGACACTTAGTGACTATAATGATATCTGCTCTTTTTGCCGAAGTTTTTTCGTCGCGTAAATCACCTGTTGGTAAAAAGAAATCGTTGGGATATAAGTTGTTGTAATCTGTTAGTATAATATTAAGACCTGCTTTTACTTCTCTGTGTTGAAATGCGTCGTCGAGAATTATAGTTTGCAAATGAGGGTTATCTTGCAACAGGTGCGGTACGGCTACCAGTCTTTCTTCGCCTACCGCCACCGAAATTTCGGGGAATTTTAAATGAAACTGCATAGGTTCGTCGCCTATTTCCAGCGCTGTAGTGGTATCGTTGGCCAGTACATATCCTTTTGTCTTTCTTTTATATCCACGGCTAAGGGTTGCTATTTCAAATTCCTCTTTCATCAGCCTGATCAGGTATTCCACCATCGGCGATTTTCCGGTGCCACCCACAGATAGGTTGCCAATACAGATGATCGGAAAATTGAAATCTGCGGAATGAAGATATTTTTTATCGTACAGGAAGTTCCTGATTTTAATAATTATCCCATACAGAATTGCAAAGGGTAACAGCAGTACACGGAACGATTTAAGAAAGATTGCATTAAAATTCATACACCTCAAATGGAGTAAAACAAAGGGTCAAAGGTAGGTCATAATCGTTTCTGTCCTCAATTATGTCCTCAGGTTCGAAGTAAGAAAAGCCTATTTTAATAATTGTTGGTGCACAAAGGGATAAATATTTATCATAAAATCCTTTGCCATAGCCCACTCTGTAGCCTTTTCTGTCGTATGCCAGCAACGGAACAAAAACGGCTTCTATTGCTGAGGGAGATACGATTTTGTCTTCAATAGGTTCGGGAATATCCAGTTCATTGTGTTGATACTGCGTTCGTTCATCCACCAGTATCGCATCCATGCCCCCCTGATCGTTTATTCTGGGTTTACATATTTTTAATCCAGGCAGTTCTGTTCTTAAATAATTATTGAACAATAAAGTGTTGGGCTCATTATGTTTTTCTATCGGATAATAGGAGAGTAGTTGTTTAAAAAAAGGTAGAGGAAAGCTCTTCAGTTGTTGCAACAACAATAAATCGAAACTCTGCTTTTCGATGGTAGTTAGTTCGTTTCTGCGTTGTTTATATAACTTTCTTAAAGCTGCTTTTTTCATATTCCATCAGGATGTTTTTGTTTGAAAATAGAGGCTTGTTCTGCTATAAATTTATCGTTCATATCAGTACAGAATGGAATGGACTGTAAACTCGGATAGCCCGTCCATGCTGCAATCTCTGATTCGTATTGCATAAACTGATCATTAAATATCCATCCTGCTACCGGTATATTTCTTTGTTTACACATTGCTGCAGTCAGTAAGGAATGGTTGATACTTCCCAGATAATTTTTACTTACCAGTATTACGGTGGCATTTAATCTGGTTATCAGGTCTATCACAAATTCTTCTTCGTTTAATGGAACCATAATGCCCCCTGCACCTTCTATTATCAGGTAGTTGTTGTTGGTTTTGGGTATATTTTGAACAATATAATCCAGATCGATTTTTACCTGGTCTATCCTTGCTGCAATATGAGGGGAGGACGGCGTGTTTAAGGCATAAAGTTCCGGATGTATTTTGATGGATGAATCATTAATCAGTTTTGAAACACGGTTTGCGTCGGTGCCATCTTCCTTTCCTGCCTGTATTGGTTTCCAGTAATCGGCATGCAATGCCTTGGTTATAA
>CANFLJ010000301.1 GCA_947447815.1 Chitinophagaceae bacterium
ACTCTGCTTTCATTATTTTTAATCTCTTTGGGTATACCAATCTTCATAATAAATATAATTAATTGAATAAATTTTTAACTAACAACAGTTAGCAAAGAAAAGGGAATTTAGTAATTGACAAATCTTTGAGCCAATATTTAAGATTTAATAATCAACAGTTACAGCAAATTTGTTTTCGGTAATATTTAAAACCGAAGCCGCAGCATTGCTCAATCGTAAGGTTAATCCTTGGTCTTCTTTTACATCTGGTAGCGCTTCTAATACCTTGGCGTAAACGGTATTATTATTAGCAGTAATCTTGATAATAGTACCTGGAGTAACATTGTTCATCAGTACATAATACTTCTTATCCAGCCAGCCACTCGATGTTTTTAAGATGCCTGCAGTACCAGTAACTTCTTGTTGAGAACTTACAAACTGACTGGCAAAGAATCCTTGCTCTGTAGCTGTTCCTGTTTTAGGAACAGATGGCTTAGCCGCAGGCATAACCACAGTAGGTTTAGTTTCCGGTTGTTTTTCTACAACAGGAGTCTTTACTACAACAGGTTCTTTTTTTACTTCTTCTTTAATTTCTTTTATAGAATCTACTTTAGCTACAATGGTTGTTGCTTTCTCTATTACAGGCTTTTGTTCCACTTCTATTTTTGGTAAAACAGCAGGCTTAGGTTTGTCATCAACTACCGTAGTTTTGGCAGGTTGCATCGCCTTAATATCTTCGTCAGTAGGTTGAGATACAAAAATATCCTGTCCTACAGTCAAAGTATAATCAGTCAGATTATTCCATGCTCTAAGCTTAGCAACAGTAACCTTATATTTCTTGGCAATCTTAAATAAAGACTCCCCTTTTTCTACAGTATGTGTTTTAGCATTCTCAGTTGTAACCACAGGATTTGTTTTGACTAACTTTACCGGAGTAGGAACTTCATCCTCTACTACTTCTTTCACATCCTTTTTAGCATCTTTTTTAACTGCATTCTTTGCAGGAATTTTAATCCTTTCTCCTATCTGCAATTTACTCTTCGCATTCAATCCATTATAGCGCATCAAATCGCCCACAGTTAAATGATATTGATGTGCAATTCCAGAAAGCGTTTCTTTCATTTTAACAATATGTATTTTTTCCTGAGCAACCGCTTTAACTGATCCAACCAGCATTAAACCTAGGAAAGCGCATACCGCTATTATTTTATAGTTCATATTTAAAGTTTATAATTTTATAATTCTCCATTCAGATGGGTAATAATTATTAATTCTATTGGGTAATACCTTAATCCAACCCAAAGGTAAATTTTTATAACAAATCAAATTCCATCCTTTCTCCCCATTAACTTTTATATCTGCTTTTCTTTGAAAATTTAACGCTGTTTCTTCGTCAACTTCAATTCGCTTTTTATATGAATCCGACAATTTACTAAGGGCAAGATGATGGGATGGTATAAAATCTTTTCCCTTGATAATGCCCAACTCGATACCAATCCTTTTGATATAAAGGTTATTGATAATAAATTGTAAGAAAGTAATATGCTTTGAAGGCAGAGCCAGGATAGACTCTCTGTTTTTAATGAATTCATATCCTTCAGGGATGCTGATAAAACTGTTTAACACGGCTACTTCTGCTTTGGAAACATCTGCTTTTTTATTGCCAGCAACCAGATAATCACTGGAAGATAATTCTTCCGTACCCTTTTTAAAAACTGCCACAAAGAAACCTTCCCCTTTTACCTTATCCGGAAAGAAACGATAGCCAAATCCATTGGTTTTATCCGCATTGGTTTCTACTATATTCCAGTCATCCTTACAATGAATTTTAATACTGGTTAATTCATTATTTTCAATAATATAATCAATAATATCTTCGTCCTCTTCTTTAGAATAGGAACAAGTAGAGTATACTAGAATACCGCCCGATTTTAAGGCAGGTAAGATATCATTTAAAATCCTTTCTTGTCTTTGAGAACAATGATATACATTATCGGTACTCCATTCTTCAATAGCGGCATTATCTTTTCTGAACATACCACTACCACTGCAAGGTGCATCCAGAATGATTACATCAAACAACTCCTTACAATTAGCAAATTGTTTAGGGTCATTATTGGTTACAACCGTATTGTCGTTTCCCCATTTTACGGTATTCTCTACCAGTATTGCAGCCCTCGATTGTATTACTTCATTACACACCACCACTCCATTTTTAAAGTATGTAGACAGCAAGGTAGATTTCCCTCCGGGAGCAGCGCATAAGTCGAGTACCTTAAGATTATCTGGAAGTTGTAAACTATTCAGAATATTCCATATAAACATACTGCTGGCTTCCTGCACATAAAAACCACCTGCATGAATGAAGGGATTTAGTGTAAATACAGGACGTTCCATTAAATAAAACCCATTATCGCACCAGGGAACCGGAGTAGTTTCGTACTCCAGAAGATCTATTGTAGCAACTTTTGCAGGATTAATTCTGATAGAAGTAACCCTATCAGTAGCCTCATGTACCGCCTTAAAGGTATTTTCGTTATACCCTTTTACACCTTCTAAAGATGCCAGCAACTGATATGGTAATTGATTATTCAATATGTAATTATCGATACAAAATTATTCTTAACAATGATTCTGTACTAAATGTAGATAATGATTCAATAGAAATATTTTGTTCACACTACACATCACTATACATTTGCCACTCTTCGGGGGATTAGCTCAGTTGGCTAGAGCGCTTGCATGGCATGCAAGAGGCCACCGGTTCGAATCCGGTATTCTCCACCTACAGCAAAAAGGGATTGTAAATACAATCCCTTTTTCTTTTGTTATCCTTAATTATATCTGTTGTAACGCGACTTGTTATTCTTTATCTATTATAGATGGGACAAACAATATTTTAAAATAAATCTCCGTTATTATCACATCCTTTTCAGGCTGTAAGCAAAAGGTGTACGGACAATTTCTTTACGCCTTTTGCTTTTCTATTTAACACCCAACAATTTTATCTTACAAGTTTAGTATACAGCTTACTCATCCCCAATCCTATTGTTGATCCTAACAAGGCTCCACAGATTACATCAAAAGGGTAATGTACGCCTACATAAACCTGCCCATAAGCAATAGTAGCAGCCCATACAATAAATATTAAGCCAAACTTTCCAAATAACTTTCTAAGTGTATAAAAAATAAATACTGCCATTGCAAAATGATTAGATGCATGCGAGGAAGTAAAACTACCACTCGTAGGACATCTGCCAATGAGTAGTTTGCAATAGCCCACCAACGAAGGTTCGTGACATGGCCTTACCCGTCCTATCCATTCTTTTAAAATATGACTACTGATAATATCCGAT
>CANFLJ010000302.1 GCA_947447815.1 Chitinophagaceae bacterium
GCAATATTGCCCAACACATCAAAGGGAGCCAGTTGGATATCCATCTCACGGTCGTTGCCAACAGTAAAGGCTTCTACCGCTTTTTGTTGATCATTCCCTTCAAAATACGTTGCATTTGTTTTGGACCAGAGCTTCATAATAGTTACAAGTTACTGGTTGCTAGTTACTGGTTTGTTCTGTTTTATTCCAGTTATCTTCAACCCATTTAATAAAATTATTTATTTGTTTACTTAAAGTTTCATAAGAAGTTTTAAGGAAATTGTATCGATCAACTTCATTATATGACTTTGTTTCAAACAAATAGTTCAGATGTTCAATTGTTTCATCGCATTCTGATTGAGCATAAATTAGATATTTGATGAAATCTGCTTTATATCTTCTCCTTCCGTAACCTTCAACAATTGCTATAGATATTGCTTTTGATGATCTTCTAATCTGGCTACCTTCTTCATACATTTCAAACTTTGGTAAACACAAGCTTAACTGATGAATTTCTATACCCAAAAACTTTGATTGCTTAAAAATAGTTAAGTCTCTATAGCTTTTCATAAACAATGTATTACTTGCAACTAGAAACTAGCAACAATATCTACAAAATTAACCTAAGCAAATCAATATACGTTTCAATTCCATTCCTTATCTCTTCTATATAAATATACTCATCAGCAGTATGACTTCTTGCACTATCACCTGGGCCCATCTTTAATGTAGGGAATGGCATCAGTGCTTTATCGCTGGTGGTAGGTGAACCATAATAACCTTTACCCAAGGCTTTACCGGCCATTACCAAAGGATGATTTAATGCAATAGAAGTAGACTTCATCCTGGTAGTACGAGGCTTGAATTGACTCTTTAAATTTTCTTGTAAAGACTCCAGTATCTCCTCGAAACTATATAGCTCATTTACTCTAACATCTATTACATATTTACATTGGGAAGGCACTACGTTGTGTTGTTTATTTTCGGTATCAATTACAGTAACCGTCAACCTGGATTCACCTAGTAATTCGCTTACTTTATCAAACTTATAATTTCTTATCCAGTTGATATCATCAAGGGCAATATACAAGGCATTCTCACCTTCATTTCTGGCCGCATGCCCTGCTCTTCCTTTAGCTGTACAATCAATAACCATCAGTCCCCTTTCTGCTACAGCCATCTCCAGTTTTGTAGGCTCTCCTACTATACCACAATCAATCATGCCAAGATAAGGTAGTACCAGTTCAATTCCATTCACCCCACTGATCTCTTCTTCGGCAGAGGCTGCAAATACTACATTATATTTAGTATCCTGTTGATCATAATAATATAAAAAGGTTGCAATTAAAGACACCAGACATCCGCCTGCATCGTTGCTGCCCAAGCCGAACAGTTTCCCGTCTTTTTCAATAGGTGTAAAAGGATCTACAGTATATCCTTTATTAGGCTTTACAGTATCATGGTGAGAATTGAGTAAGATACTTTTCTTAGTTGCATCATAGTACTTATTCTTAGCATAGATATTATTTCCAACTCTTGAAAAAGGTATCCCAGACTGCTGAAAGAAAGATCCTATAATTTCGGCAGTATCATTTTCTTCTTTGGAAAAAGAAGGTGTAGCGATTAACTCTTTTAATAAATCAATCGCTTTCTGTTGTAAGGAAATTATCTGTTGATTACTCATATATAATACTTGTACCAGCATCGCCGGTGATTAATTGATGTAGTTGTTCTGCTTTACCAATAACAACTCTTTTTACACCCTGTTGAACAGCCATAAAAGCGTTGTCCAGCTTTGGTATCATGCCCGCAAAAATGACTTTATTATCTTTCAGGTCTTTATAATAATCCGGGTTGATTGTTTGAATCACACTGTTATCATCTTCTGCATTCAGGAGTACACCACTTTTCTCAAAAGAATAAATAAGGTGCACTTCATAATCATTGCTCATTGCCTTTGCAATTTCCTGAGCAATTGTATCTGCATTTGTATTTAAAAGCTGACCGTTTTTATCTTGCGTAATAGGAGCTATGACTAAGGACATATCCTGATCTAACAAAGATTTAATCAGCGTATTATTTACTGCATCTACATCTCCTACAAAGCCATAATCAATACCCCCATCCCCTAAAGGGGGGCGTTTGTGTGCCTTAATTAAGCTTCCATCTGGGCCACTTAAACCAAGTGCATTACAATTGTTTGATTGCAATTGGGCTACTATATTTTTATTGATATAACCGGCATAAACCATTGTTACAATCTTCAAGGTTTCGGCATCTGTTATTCTTCTACCTTCTATCAATTGTTGTTGAATACCTAACTGCTCTGCAAGTCTGGTAGCCAACTTCCCTCCTCCATGAATTAATACTTTAAGCCCGGACAAATCAGCAAAAGATTTTAAAAATGAAGAAAGTTTATTTTCGTCATCTATAATATTACCCCCAATTTTAATAACATAAAGCTTTTCCTTACCCCCATCCCCTAAAGGGGTGTTATGCTGAAGGTTAACAATATTTTGAATCGTTTCCATTACTTTATTAAGATTATAAATCACTTCTTCGTTTTTAAATCTTATTACTGTAAGACCAAGTTCTTTAAGATGATTTTCTCTATTATCATCATTGAGTTTAACTTCTTCTACACTATGTATTCCCCCATCTAATTCTATAACTAACTTAAGAGAATGACAATAAAAATCTACTATATAATTTGCAATAGGATGTTGTCTTCTAAATTTCAGACGCCACTCATTTATGTGTAAATAACTCCATAATATCTCTTCTGCTGGAGTGGTTCTATTTCTTAACTCTTTTGCTTTTTGAAAAATAAGATTACTTGCTCCATAATACATATTACTACCACCCTCATCCATTAAAGGAGAATATTTTAGATTGTCATTATAATATGTATTATTCATAAAAAAATGCTTTTATAATTCTTGAGGCGTCTTTACAAGCCCCCCTTTAGGGGATGGGGGTTCAAGATTTCTGCCAGTACAGCCTGAGCTGCCCATACTCTATTCGATGCTTCTAAAGTAACTATACTATTTGGTCCATCCAGTATTTCATCACTTAGTTCAACATTTCTTCGTACCGGCAAACAGTGCATTACCTTAGCATTGTTGGTAAGAGAAAGAGACTTATTATTCAACATCCACTTTGGGTCGTTTTCATAAATTCGACCATAGTCTGTATAAGTACTCCAGTTTTTTACATAAACATAGTCTGCATCTTTCAAAGCTTCCTCCTGATTATTGGTAATGGTAGCTCCTCTTGTATACTCTTCAGACAGTTCATAATCCTCAGGGTGAGTAATCACAAAATCGGC
>CANFLJ010000303.1 GCA_947447815.1 Chitinophagaceae bacterium
ACATTCTTTACGGTCTTACTCTGGGGCAGCACAGTATTATAAACGTGTACGGTAGGAACCAACAACCCTTTTATAGATTGCGATACTACAAAACCACTGTTTAATAGTAACACTAACACCGAAAAAAAGAAAACTTTAAATCTCATTTGTACAGAAAATAAATCTAAACTATAAACGTTTGATATTATTAACGAAAGAATTTACCAAATTAATATCTTTAACTCCAGGAGATATTTCAAATTTGCTGTTAATATCTACCGCAAACAGGTCTTTTCCTACCGGATCGGTCCTGAAATCAAGTATTTTATCATAATCGTCCGGTAAAATCCCTCCGCTTAAAAAGAATGGTTTTTTAATATCCAGCCCTTTTAGCTTATTCCAATCAAACTTCATGCCAGTTCCGCCATATCCAGCCCCCTCTGTATCAAAAAGGAACATATCTACCACATCCTGATAATCTTTTATCTTCCACAGTATGTTATCATCATGCCCTAGTCGGAAGGCTTTAATGGTAGTTACATAGCTGGAAATCTTTTCGCATTCTCTCGGGGTTTCGTCCCCATGCAGCTGTACCAAGTACAAGCCACAATCATCCACAATTCTTACAATATCGTCCGTGTAGGCGTTTACAAACACCCCCACTTTGTTTATCTGACCTTTTATTTTTTTAATTTCAGTAGATGGAACATGCTTAAATATGTAACGAGGGGATTTAGGATAAAATATGAACCCACAAAATTCTACGCCCATCTCGTCCAGCTTTCTCACCTGATCGGTGTTGGTCATTCCACATACTTTTACTCTCATACCAGTTTTGTGTTTAGTTCATTAACAAATTTGGCAAAGGCAATCGCTGGGTCTGCTTCTTTCATAAAGTTCTCTCCAATAAGAAAACCTCTAAAACCTGCATTCCGCAAAGTTACGATAGAATCGGTACTGGAAATACCACTCTCCGCTATCGCAAGTTTATCTCTTGGAATCTTGTGGATAAGCTCCAGCGAGGTATTAATATTTACTTCAAAGGTTTTTAGGTTTCTGTTATTCACCCCAACAAAGTCTACTGCATCGCAAATATGGCCCAACTCTTCTTCGTTATGCACTTCCAGCAATACTTCCAGACCAATGCTTTTAGCTAGTTCTGCAAAAGTTTTTACTTCCTTTTTAGTCAAACAAGCCGCAATCAATAGTATTACATCTGCCCCTATTGCTTTGGCTTCTATTATCTGAAACGCATCTACCATAAAGTCCTTACGCAATATGGGTATGGCATTCTGTCTTGCCAGTTCCAGATCGGCAATGTTGCCACCAAAGAAATCTTCGTCGGTTAATACAGAAATACCTGACGCCGATTTTGCATACGCTCCCGTAACCACCTCAACAGTTGCTGTATCATTGATAACACCTTTAGATGGAGATTTCCTTTTATACTCTGCTATAATACCTGTTCTTGCAGGATCCAGCAAGAACTCTTTTAAGGAGTAGGTAGGACGATTGTACAATGGAAAAGAAGTCAGTTCATCCAAACTGATCAACTTTTTTCTGCCGGCTACTTCTACCCTTTTATTTGCTATTATTTTATCCAGTATATTCATAGGTTATTGCAGGGTTAAAAGGGTTTGTAATGTACTATATGCCTTACCCGATTCCAGACTTGTTACAGCTGCTTGGTATGCATCATCATAAGTGGCATAATTCCCGGTACAATGCAATGCCATTGCAGCATTGGCAAGGGTTACTGCATTCTGCGACCAGGAGCCTTCGCCTTTTATTATCTTCAGAAATATTGCTGCCGCTTCTTCTACCGTTTCTCCTCCGGTTATATCACCCGGACACACTAATCGCTTACCAAGCTGAGTTGCAGAATAAACTTTCTCGCCCTGTTGTGTAATCACTTTAGTATCGCCCGTAAGAGATATTTCATCATAGCCATCCAGCGAATGAATGATGGTAAAAGGGTTATCCGATTTCTGTAACAGATAGTTGTATATACGCGCCATCTCCAGATTATATACGCCCACAAGCTGGTACTTGGGCTTGGCAGGATTCACCATGGGGCCCAACATATTAAAAAAAGTTCTTACCCCTAAATTCTTCCGGATAGGACCTACCGTTTTTAATGCAGGATGAAAGAAAGGAGCATGCAGAAAACAGATATTCGTCTTATCCAGTTCCTTGTTCAGTTTATCATTATCGTTGCTAAAAGTATATCCCAGTTGCTCCATCACATTCGATGATCCACTTACCGAGGTAGCACCATAGTTGCCATGCTTGGTTACTTTTTGTCCAGCACCTGCCACAATAAAACAAGATAAGGTAGATATATTAAAAGTATTCTTTCCATCGCCTCCCGTCCCTACTATATCTATTGTTTCTGTTCCTTTAAAATCAACCTTCAAACAAAGTTCCAGCAAGGCATCCCTGAATCCGCTAAGCTCTTCTATCGTAATCGTCCGCATCAGGTAGACCGTCATAAAAGCTGTTATCTCATGCTCATTAAAGTCGCCCCTCGATATTGCTATCAGCACGTCGTAAGCCTGCTGATAGGGTAGTGATTTATAATCAAATAAATATTGTAAAGTCTTTTTCATGTTATCTGCTTCAAATACAACGTGAGTCGTGATAATACATCGTGAATCGTGAGTAATCAGACTAGTTTTTTGTATTCAATTTTTAATTATTAATTCTTAATTTTTAATTCACTACTTCCTTTTTACTTCAAAACCCAGTTTCTAATAATCTTCTCCCCCTCCGGTGTCAGCACACTTTCAGGATGAAACTGCACCCCCTTTACATCATACACTTTATGTTGCAGGGCCATAATATATCCGTTATCATCTTCCGCAATTATCTCCAGTTCTTCAGGCAATCCATCTTTATTTACTACCCAGCTATGGTACCTTCCTACTTCCAGTGTAGCAGGTAAATCAGTGAATAAATCATTGGATGTAATTCTTCTGTTCTGATCTATTTTAATAGGGAGTGCAACGCCATGATACACCGTGGTAAGATTGGTAAGTGTAGCACCAAAAGCTTCGCCAATAGCTTGATGACCCAGACAAACTCCTAGTATCGATTTGGTAGCAGCATACTGCTTAATCAATGGAAGCAGCAAGCCAGCCTCCTTAGGGATACCCGGACCAGGAGATAATATTATTTTATCGTATTGTGCTATATCTTCCAGTGCCACCTCATCGTTCCGAACTACCGTTACTTTATCATGAATAATCTTTTCTAAAAGGTGTACCAGATTGTAAGTAAAAGAATCGTAATTATCAAAAACCAATATCTTCATTGTA
>CANFLJ010000304.1 GCA_947447815.1 Chitinophagaceae bacterium
AAACCTGCAGTGGTAGCAATGGGAGTACCGCTTTATCTTCAACTGGAAAGGATAAAAAAACAGGCAATGATTATTGTAGTATCTCAACTTGCGGGTTGTATAACAGGCATAGTATCGGTGGTATTGATTGCAAAACTGCTTGGAGCATCGAAAGAGATCGTTTTATCGGTAGCCCCCAAATCCGTAACTGTTCCGATAGCAATGGAAGTATCTAAAATGATTGGTGGCATTCCGGCCTTAACTGCTGCTGTAGTGCTTGTAGTGGGCATATTTGGCGCCATTTTTGGCTATACTATTCTTAAGCTTACGAGAGTAACTAATCCGATATCTCAAAGTCTGGCAATGGGAACGGCCTCGCATGGTATTGGCACATCAAGATCTATGGCTATCAGCTCGACCTATGGAGTGTACTCGAGTCTGGGACTTATATTGAATGGGATATTTACTTCGGTGTTGACTCCGTATATACTTAAATTAATAATTAAGAATTAAAAATTAAGAATAAATACAGAATACAAATTAGCGGATTGGCGGATTAACGAATTAGCGGATTGAATACAAATACATTTGCCGCAGAGAAAGGAGAACAAGAGGGAATTAATAACAATTAGCGAATTGCGGATTGACGGATTAGTTTATTGAATACAAACAGCCAATTAATACATTTTACACAGAGGCACGGAGCATAAAATAATTGAAATATCGCTAATTCTTAGACTCAATACAGAGGCGCACAGAGAACAGCTAAAGCTGTTTGAATACAAATACAGATTAACTTACTAACTGGCAACAAGTAACTAGCAACTTGCTTACAACTTGTTTTCCTTTATTAGAAGTATAACCAGTTGGTTACAATGCTTGGGTAGATTCCTAATACAAACACTATTATTACTAAGATTACTAATGCGTATTTGTAGGCTGGAGTTACATCGCTTATTTCTGCTTCGCCTTCTTTGAAGTACATTGATTTAATTACTCCGAAATAGTAGTATACACTCACTGCTGCGAAGATTAAGGCTACTATTACCAACCATAGAATACCAATTCCATTTGCACTTATTGCTGCTGATAACATGAAGTATTTTGCGAAGAATCCTCCTGTTAATGGTATACCCGCCAATGACATGAAGAAGACCGTATTGGCGAAAGCTATAAATGGTTGCTTTTTAGCCAAGCCATTGAAACCATCGTAACTATGATCTTTCATTTTGCCCAGGATAGAGAATATACCTAGTGTAGCTACGGTATAAGCAATGGTATAAATAAGTATCCCTTCTTTGCTGAACGTATTGTTGTATAAAGCAAACAACATGAAGCCTGCCTGCGCTATACTGGAATATGCCAGCATACGCTTAACGCTTTGCTGAAATACTGCGGTGATATTACCAAACAATAATGTAAGGATGATAAAGAATGGTAATAAAATCTTCCATGAATCGGCCATCTCGATACTCTTATTCTGGAAGAGATGTATGAAGGCAATAAAGCCCGCTGCTTTTACAACCGATGCCATTAATCCGGTGAATACTGAGGGTGCACCATCGTATACATCGGGAGCCCAGAAATGGAAAGGCGCTGCTGAAACTTTGAATAAGAATGCAACCAGGATAAAGATCATTCCTAATGGTTCTAAGATTCCATAGAATGGAATTCCTAATGAAGACAAACTGCTCATTGCTTCGATATTGAAGCTACCTGTTGCACCATATAATAAAGCGATACCCATGAGCATAATTCCGGTAGAGAATGTACCCATTAAAAAGTATTTCAGAGATGCCTCGTTTCCTTTCAGGTTATTCTTTTCGGCTCCTGTAAGAATGTATAATGGTATAGTCATGATTTCTATACCGAGGAATAATGTAAGCAATGAATTGTAAGAAGACAGAATGAAAACACCATCGAGAATAAAGAATATCAATGCGAAATATTCCGCAGGATAATTACCTACTTTCTCTATCTGAGAACCACTTACTAGAAAGTATAAGAATATTGAAATTATAATTAAGGAGTTGAAGTACAAACCAAATTTGGTGAATGCGAACATTCCTTTGGTATCAATATTGAAATGGAAAGTACCATAAATCTCCTGATAATTAGCAACAAAAACTATTGCCAATACTATCATAGCAATGTACTTTAACCAACTTCTGTTTTTAAGCAGGAAGCTGCTAAACATCATTATTACTCCACCTAAAGCCGAAAATATAATTGCGTTCATATATTATACTATATACCCCGAAAGGTTATTAAATTAACCCCCATCCCCTAAAGGGGAGTAAGGGAAAATACAATTAATGTAATAAAACTCCTTTTGTTAACTGTAATAAAGGCTGAGGATATACTCCTAATGCTATTACTACTATTACCAGTATTATCAGCGTTGTTTGCACATAACCGTTTGCCTCCACTGCGTTTGCAGTAAGACTTACCGTATTGCCATAAAACACTCTTTGAATCATATTCAACGTATACACCGCTGCCAGGATAATGCTAACACCAGCCACGGCAGCAATGACCATATTGTACTGGAATAAACCATTGAACATCAGGAACTCTCCGATGAATGCATTGGTAAGCGGAAGGGCAATATTTGCTAAAGCCATCATCACTAACAGAATAGCTAATGTAGGGGCTTTCTGTGCCAATCCACCCAACTCACTGATCTTGCGGGTACCTGTTTGTTTTTCTACTGCATCTGCAACAATCCATAGTCCGATAACATTGATACCATGATTGAACATCTGTATCATAGTACCTTCTAAACCGATATTATTTTTCACAAATATTGCAGCACACATTAAGCCGATATGCGCAATAGAAGAATAAGCGATTAATCTCTTTACATCATCCTGACGAATAGCGATAAGTGAGGCGTATAACATGCCAACAACTGACAGAATAATTACCAGGTTGCCATACTCGGAAACTGCAGCAGGGAATACCGGTACTAACCAGCGAATAACTGCATAGATACCCATCTTAACCATTACACCACTTAGGATCATGGTAACGGCAGTAGGTGATTGCTCGTAAGCATCGGGCTGCCATGTATGGAAAGGAAATATAGGCATCTTGATAGCAAATGCTACAAAGAATAACCAAAATCCAACAGCTTGCTGACTAATGGATAAATGCAGGTTGTAGAAAGACTTTAATGCAAAGCTTGCATCGGGCGTCTGGGTAAATAAATAGATAATACCTGCAAGCATCATTAATGAACCAATGAATGTATAAATGAAGAACTTGAAGGTAACAGCGATTCTTTTTTCGCCACCCC
>CANFLJ010000305.1 GCA_947447815.1 Chitinophagaceae bacterium
ATTTCATTCCAATTTCCTTCAAAATCAATTGAATATTCACTGTTTTCAATTGAAAACTGCCAGTTTTCGTATGAAGATTGCTTTTCTTTAAACGAATCTTGCTAATCTTCAATTGAAGATACCAAGTATTCATTTGAATATGTAGCATAATCATTCAAAAACAGTTAATCTTCATACGAAGAAAGATAATATTCGTAAGAAGAAGGCTGATTTTTAGTCAAATTTTAGCTGCTTTATAGTTAATGAATCATCAATTTACAGCTAATATTCTCTCGCTGAGTTGTTTACTCCAATTAATATTTGAATATCTCAATATTGTTCAATTTATTTAATAATATAAAATCAACATTATTTTTTACAATATCCATATTATAAAAGATGTGGGAAGAATAAAAAAATAGATATTTTTATTAATTCTTCGTTTATTTGGAATCAATTTAAGGAAACTCAATAAAATCAAAGGTTTTGGGATGCTTTTTGAATTAATAAAAACGATTTATATTTTTCATTATAATGATAATAGTTTATAATATAAAATAGTGTTCAAAAAAACATCGGTATGATATTTGAATAACTTATAATTTTGTTGTGTCTTAAAAAAAGGGCCAAAATAGTTTTAATAAATAAAGCTGTTAAGTGATGAAAACGATTGCATTACAGGCCTCCAATAAGGAGTTTAACTTTTATTATATAAAGATGTTTAAATCTATATTTTTTGTACTTGCTTTTACCATCACCGTAAATGCTTTTGGGCAACATCCAATTTGTTTTGCTACAAAGCAGGAAGTACTAGAAGTTAAAAACGGAATAAAGCTATATCCGCTTTTAGCTAATTCATACAAAGAAATTAAAGCAAGTGTAGATGAGGTTGTAGGAAAAGATATAGATGTTCCCTATCCTAAAGATGCTGCAGGTGGATATACACACGATAAACACAAAACTAATTATACATTAATATACAACAGCGGAATGTTGTATCAATTAACCGGCGAGGAGAAATATGCTAAACTGGTAAAAGATGTTTTATTAAAATATGCAATACTTAATCCTACATTAAAAAAACATCCTCAGGCTACCAGTGCATATTATGGTCATCTTTTCTGGCAATCATTAAATGACGCAAACTGGTTGGTTTATTCGGGATTGGCTTACGATTGTATTCATGATTATCTTACTCCTGCCGAAAGAAAAACAATAGAAGATGGGGCCTTTAAGCCAGAAGTAGATTTTTTTACAAAAGAACTTAAAGACTGGTTTAATTTAATACACAACCATGCTGTGTGGGCATGTGCAGGCGTAGGTATAGTAGGTATTGCAACTGATAATCAGGACTACGTAGATATGGCTTTGAAAGGAGCTGACAAAGATGGTAAAGCTGGTTTTCTGGCGCAAATGGAAGGCTTGTTTTCTCCAGATGGTTACTATGCGGAAGGGCCATACTATACCCGATATGCAATTCTTCCTTTTTATGTTTTTGCCAATGCATTAAATAATAAAAACAGTGGGTTGAAGATTTTTAATTACAGAAAAAACATCTTACAAAAGGCATTGGTAGGAGCACTTCAACAAACAAATTTAAATGGTGGATTTTATAGTTACAACGATGCATTGAAAGAAAAGAGCTATATAAGCAACGAGATAGTAGAAGCACTAGATATAGCCTGGAAAGTTTATGGGAAAGATAGTGGCCTATTGACTATAGCTGAAAAACAAAACAGAGTAACGTTGAATGCCGGCGGAATGGGTGTGGCTGCAGCATTGAATAGCGCTAAAAATATTGCTAAATACTATCCTTATAAATCTGTAGAATTTGCTGATGGAACGAATGGAGATAGGGGAGGTGTGAGTATATTAAGAACGGGAAGCGGAGATAACCTTACTAGCTTAATATATAAGTATACATCTTTAGGAATGGCACATGGCCATTTTGATAAATTGAACTATAGTCTTTTTGATGAGGGTAGCGAAATTATTCAGGATTATGGAGCGGTAAGATTTATAAATATTGAACAAAAATGGGGAGGAAGATATTTGCCAGAATCTAAAGCATTAGCACATCAGACTATCTCGCATAATACTTTAGTGGTAGATGAAAAAAGTAATTATAATGGAATAGAGTCTGAAGGAGAAAAATATCATCCTATCAAATTATATAGTTCAATAGATAACAAGAATGTACAGGTAGTAAGTGTACTGGATACAACTGCTTATGCTGGTGTAAATATGTTGCGTACTATTTATATGTTGCAATTGCCCAATGAATCAAAGCCTTTGATAGTGGATGTTTTTAAAACTGCATCAAATACGCTTCACCAGTACGATTTGCCTTTTAATTATCTTGGTACTTTAATTAGTAGTTCTTGTAAATACCAGTATTTTAAAGACAAACAAATTGCATTTGGCAAGAGAAACGGCTATCAGTTTTATTGGAAAGAAGCAGAAGGCATAGCCAATGCGCCATTAACCCAATTTACTTTTTTAAATGGTAACAATACATTCTATAGTATCTCCTCTTTAACGGAAGATTCTACTAAAGTATATTTTACGCGTTTAGGAGCTAACGACACTAATTTTAATATCAGAAGAGATCCTGCTTATGTGTTAAGAAATTATGGTACTAATAAAACGTTTGTAAACGTAATAGAGCCTCATGGTAAATTTAATCCGGTTTCAGAAATTTCTACTGATTCGTATTCCGATGTAAAGAGTATTAAATTGGAGGAATCAAATAATGAGTATACTGTTGTAAATATTACTGTACATAATAAACAATTGATGATTATTCAGTGTAATAATAACTATAGTAAAACAGAGGAACACACTTATAAATATAACGATAAAACGATTAATTTTAAAGGACCTTACACCGTCCTTCTAAATAATGCTAATTTTAAATAAAAACACGTATGAAAAAAGTATTGCTTTATGTATGTTTTTTTGCTGTTCAGCTAATAGTCATAACGAGGCTATATGCTCAGGATAATGAACAGTGTACAATTACTGGTACTATTACTTCTGTAGAAGGCGGCGCTGCATTGTCAGGAGTAAGTGTAACAATTAAAGGAAACAAACAAGGAACAGCATCCAAAGCGGATGGAACGTATAGTTTAAAAGCGTTCAAGGGTCAGACTATCGTCTTTAGTTCAGTAGGATTTGAAAAACAGGAAATCAAAATCAAGAAATCAGAGAAGATTGATATCGCATTAAAGATTGCCACTGTTGATGCACAGGAAGTAGTGGTAATAGGATATGGTACTGCTAAAAAATC
>CANFLJ010000306.1 GCA_947447815.1 Chitinophagaceae bacterium
AATGCACCCCAGCCGCCACCAGCAAATGCATCAGTAAATCCACCTACTCCTGCTAACCATCCAGCTCTTTTTACTTTATCAGTCAATTGTTTTTTTCTGATCGCCTTACGTATAATGTAGTAACCAAGATAAATTGTATAAAAAGATAATGGCACCCTTACGTAAGTTGAATAGTTTTTAGCATACACTGCTAACAATGCTCCTAGTATAGCACCAATAGCCCCAGGTATAACCAGTGTTTTGAACAACTTTTTATTAATATTTCCAAATCTATGATGGCTATATCCCGATACACCACTGGAAAATACTCTTGCCGAATGTACTCTACTACTAACAATTGCAGGATTAACGCCAATTGCTAATAAAAAGGTAGTAGAAATAGTTCCATAGCCCATACCTAAAGATCCATCAGCCATTTGAGCAAGGAACCCCGCTAACATCATTATTAACAAAGAACTAATATCAACTTTTGAAGGGACTGCTTTTACAAATACAAGAATATCTGCAAGTCTCACATTGTATAATAAGGTATGTCCCAGTATCATAAAAACAAATGCCAGCAAACACCACTTTACAATATCCTGCCAATGTTTTGTTTGTGGTGTTTTCAGATTTTTAAGATCCGCTTGTTTTGCTACCAACAACTTAGTTATCTCATTCAACTTGGTAACCTTGTCAGCAAAATCCCCATCAAGGTTATTTCTTATCGAACTCATATTATCCAACACTTCATCCAGTTCATCTGGCAATGTATCATACAATGTTTCCTTCAATCTCTTAGCAATGGTGGGCGATTTGCCATTAGTAGAAATAGCCACTTTTAAATTACCTTTCTTTACAACAGAACCTAGATAAAAATCGCAGAGAGATGGCTTATCTGCTACATTTACCAATAATTTCAACTGATGTGCATCATCTGCAATTATAGTTGCTAGTGCAATATCATTAACCCCTATAATAACAATATCAATATCTACCAGATCTTCCGATGAATATGCCTTTTCTATAAGGGTAATATTATCTTTTGCAGCGGCGATATTCCTAATCTCTTCACTTATGTCTTTAGCAACTAATTTAATAGTTGTTTGAGGAGAGTTTGCTAATACAGTTCCTAGCTTTTCTAAAGCAATATAACCTCCGCCTACAATTAGTAGACGAAGGTTATTTAATTTTATGAAAACGGGAAACAGATTATTCCCTGAATCAATATCTGAGTTGCTCAAAATGTATTATTTATTGTTTGTTTTAAAAGGTGCATCAAAGGTAAAGGATAAATAATAGAATCCGCCAATCGAAGGACCTCCGATATATTGGGTATGATAAGTATTTAATAAATTACTTGCTCCCAATTTAACCGTTGAGTAAATAGATGGTATCTTATAATTTACCTGTGCATCAATTGTATTATAGGCATCTACAATTCCATTAGCTAATGGACTGTTCCAATAGAACGCATCTTGCCAATGCCATACAATATTGAAGCCCACATTCTTTACTACTTCTTTATTACTGAAAGATACATTACTAATCCAGTTTGGTGTATTAAATGCCGGGGTAAATGCATCAGAAGAAGTAATATTATTAATCCCTGTATAACTTACATTTAATCCAATATTGAATTTCTTGTAAACAGAATAAACAGCACTTACATCCACCCCTTGATTGCTGATTGTAGACTTAGAATTTGTCCACATTTTATACTTCTTTACAGAGCTTCCTCCAGTATATGCAAAGTATGCAGTGCTGTCATTTACGCCGCCTGTTTGTCCAATGCTGCCACGTATAGGTTGTGTTACATCCAGCTGGCCAATAAAATTATCATACGTATTAAAATAGTAATCAATATCGAAGAATAATTTATTCTCCAGCAATATTCCTTTATAGCCAATTTCAAAAGAATTCAAATGTTCAGGTTGAATATAATCGTATGTACTTTTTACTAATAATTTTGACTGGTTTTGTATAGCAGTATTCTTTGCTATCCCATTATTTATGTCTGCATTTACTGCATTCTTAAAGACTGTAACAGAGGAGTTTAAATATGAGTTCTCAAATACATTCAATGTTCCTGCAGTTACCCTCAATCCTCCCAGTCTTCTTACCCCTCCATTGTTTACAAAAGCAAATCCTTCGAATAATGTAGGAAAACGATATCCATTCTGATAAGATGCTCTGAAATTATGGTTTTCGGCAGGTGAATAAACCGCTGCTATACGTGGGTTTAGTTTAGCATCAAAGTATTCTGTCTGATCTACTCTAAGTGATCCGGTTATTTTCAACTTCTCTTCAAATAATTTCTTCGAAGCCTGAGCAAATCCTCCATAAGTGTAATAGAAGAAATCATCATTTGCAACTTTAGGATTAGTTAATACAGCAGGATTAATATATTCATTGCCATCTGGAGTTACAATATACTTTCTATAGTTTCCTCCTACAAGTATTTGCCATGTTTTATTTCCTAATAAATGACTTAAATCGTATTGTCCTTCAATATGATAGAAAGCGGACTTCAGTAATAGCTGCGCTCCTACCGTATCCCAGTTATTAGTATGAACAATTTTATTCTTTACACTATCAAATGCAGCGGTTCCTGGTGTAAATCTTCCACTATCAGCAAATGATCTTGCTGAAGCAAAAGCATTTAAAACATTATGACCATTTCCATTGTAAGTAGATGCAAAGCCATTGGTAAAATCATTATACCATTGGGTTGGTTTCTTGAACGAAAGATCAAGATTCTCAGCAAGTGGTCTGAAATTATATGAATCAGGTCCTGTATTTTCTTCCGTATAATAGGCCTTTACAAAGAAGTCATTATTTCTTATCTCCAGTGAGTGTTGTTGTATCTGTTCTCCATTCAATCTTATTCTGTTTCCTCTTTGATAGTTGTTAGTTGCATTGCCTATTCTATAAGTATAAGAGGCTTGCAATGAATTATTAAATTTATATACCAATGTCAGATCAGCTTTGGTATTTTTCACATCATAATTTGTCAGATCTTTTTCTAGGTATCCCGTTCTACTTACATCGTAAGTCTTGCCATCCGCCAGTTTAATGGTTTTTAAATCGCTATTGTATTCATCTCCATAATTATTTAAGAGATCTGGTGCAGGATTCTGCGATGCTACGGCAAGATTGGTTTTATTTCCGCTACTAAAATACTGATCGGTTCTATCATCAGCCACCCAATCTTTTCCTTGTGAATAGGAACCGTTTATTTTAAATGCAAAATGGGTTCCAAATGCTTTTGCAAACCTTACTGATGTC
>CANFLJ010000307.1 GCA_947447815.1 Chitinophagaceae bacterium
AATTTAGTAGCCTCTACTCCTACTACCTTATCTGTAAGAATCTCTGGAAAATTACCATGCATTTCCCAGGCAATAAAGAAAGGTTTCCAGTCGATATACTTTCTTAAATCATTTAGATCATAATCAGCAAACACCTTACTACCATTGAAAGTAGGCTTTACTGGCTGATAAGAATCCCAATCTATTTTTACTTTATTCTGTCTTGCTTCATTGTATGGAAGATATGATTTAACTGGCACTTTATTTTCATACTTTTCTTTGATAGCTGCATACTCGCTCTTCACCTCTTTTAAGTAGTCCGTTTTAGTTTCTTTATTCAACAAAGAACCTGCTACTGTTACGCTTCTGCTGGCATCTAATACATGCACAACTCCATGCTCGTATCCTGGAGCAATTTTAACGGCAGTATGTATTCGGCTGGTAGTAGCCCCACCTATCAGCAAGGGTTGTTTCATTCCCCTACGAGTCATTTCTTTAGCAATATGCACCATCTCATCCAGCGAAGGAGTAATCAGACCACTCAGCCCTATGATATCTACATTTTCTTTCTGTGCGGCATCTAATATTTTGTCGGCAGGCACCATTACACCAAGGTCTATAATATCATACCCATTACAGCCCAATACAACGCCCACAATATTTTTACCTATATCATGTACATCTCCTTTTACTGTAGCCATCAGAATTTTAGCAGCACCTGCACCTTCTTCATTCACGGTACCTGCAGCTAAATGCGCCTGTTTTCTTTCTTCCTTTTCTGCTTCAATAAATGGCGTAAGTACGGCCACAGATTTCTTCATAACCCTTGCACTCTTAACTACCTGAGGCAAGAACATTTTACCAGCTCCAAACAAATCACCCACTATATTCATTCCACTCATAAGAGGGCCTTCAATAACTTCCAATGGACGAGGATATTTTTGTCTGGCTTCTTCTGTATCTGCTTCAATAAACTCTGTAATACCATGTACTAATGCATGTGCTAAACGTTGCTCAACAGACTCGCTTCTCCATGCTTCATCTTTCTTTTCTTCCTTGGCTTTTCCCTTCACTGTTTCAGCAAAAGATATCAGCTTTTCTGTAGCCTCATTATTATCATTGTTCCTATTCAGGATTACATCTTCACATAGGTCTCTAAGTGTCTTGTCAATATTATCATAAATCATTAACTGCCCTGCATTCACAATGCCCATATCCATACCCACTTTAATGGCATGATATAGAAAAACAGAATGCATGGCTTCTCTTACCGTATCGTTTCCTCTGAAAGAAAAAGAAAGATTACTCACCCCACCACTGATCTTTACTAAAGGATAAGATTGCTTGATAATTCTGGTTGCTTCTATGAAGTCTACCCCATAATTATTATGTTCTTCCAATCCTGTGGCAATAGCAAATATGTTTAAATCGAATATAATATCTTCCGGACCGAAGCCTACTTGTTTCGTAAGAATCTCGTATGCTCTTTTACTGATAGAAACTCTTCTTTCCAGTGTATCAGCCTGCCCATCTTCATCAAAAGCCATTACGATTACTGCTGCACCAAAATCCTTACATATCTGCGCCTGACGAATGAACTTCTCCTCTCCTTCTTTCATAGAAATAGAGTTCACAATACACTTGCCCTGCACGCATTTTAGACCTGCTTCTATAATCTCAAATTTAGAAGAATCTATCATGATAGGAATGCGGGCAATATCTGGTTCGCTCTGCAATAAATTGAGGTAAGTAACCATTGCTTCTTTACCATCCAGCATGGCATCGTCCATGTTCACATCCAGTATCTGTGCACCACTCTCCACCTGCTGACGTGCAACACTTAAAGCTTCCTCATATTTGTTCTCTCTGATGAGTCTTGCAAACTTCTTGGAGCCTGTAACATTCGTTCTCTCCCCAACGTTTACAAAGTTGGTTTCTGGACGAACAATTAAAGGTTCTAAACCGGCTAATCGTAAATATGGTTTTATTGTACTCATTTTATTTCTGCTATTATAAAGACACTTCTAATTCTGGTAATTTTCTTGGGGTAATATTTCTTACATTATCTGCAATATGTTTGATATGATCTGGCGTTGTACCACAACATCCACCAACAATATTCACAAAACCTTCCTTCGCCCACTCTTCTATAAAGTGCGCAGTCTGGTGAGGTTGTTCGTCGTATTCGCCCATTGCATTTGGCAAACCCGCATTAGGATACGCCGATGTATAACAGGCAGCTATTTCTGACAACTCTTCTATATGGCTACGCATATCCTGCGCACCAAGCGCACAATTAAGTCCAACACTTAAAGGTCTTGCATGAGCAATTGATACATAGAAAGCTTCCAGCGTTTGTCCACTTAAAGTTCGTCCACTGGCATCCGTAATAGTACCACTAATCATAATTGGCAACTCTTCTTTACCTGTTTCTCTAAAGTAATTTTTCACTGCGTAAATAGCAGCTTTAGCATTCAGTGTATCGAAGATGGTTTCTATTAAAATAACATCTACACCCCCATCCACCAACCCAGACACCTGCTCTTTATAAGCAGTAGCAGCCTCATCAAAAGTTAAGGCTCTATACCCAGGATTATTTACATCTGGAGAAAGACTCAATGTTTTATTTAAAGGACCTATTGAACCTGCAACATATTTATTTAATGTATCAGGATGTGCAACTTTAAATTCATCAATAGCTTGACGGGCACATTTAGCAGCAGCTACATTCAGCTCATAAGCAAGGGATTGCATATCGTAATCCGCCATAGCAATAGTAGTACTACTGAATGTATTTGTTTCAATAATATCTGCACCTGCTTCCAGATATTTTTTATGGATATCTATAATAATTCTTGGCTGGGTAATACACAACAAATCATTGTTGCCCTTTACATCTGAAGGCCAGTCTTTAAAACGGTCTCCTCTGTAATCAGCTTCTTCCAGTTTATGTCGCTGTATCATGGTACCCATTGCACCATCAATTACCAGAATTCTTTTCTCCAGTTCTTTTCTTATACTCATAACTAAGTAAAATTATTACGTAATAATGCAACAGGATTTGCTATAAACTCAATACTAACTATTGGAAAACGAAAAACTCTGAATAGGTAATCAGAAGTGATTATCGTTTATTAGTTCGTATTAAGGCTGAACAATAAACAAATCCGCCTTTGCGCTGCAAATGTAAAAGATTTAATGAATAATACTATAGCTAACTGGTAGTTTTTCCATTA
>CANFLJ010000308.1 GCA_947447815.1 Chitinophagaceae bacterium
ATATTCAAACATCTGCATAGTTCTTCTATACTATGGCGTTCAGGGCCATCACCTACCATTAGTAATTTAGAAGGGATTTCTTTATTGACCAATGCAAATATTTTCACCACATCATCTACTCTCTTCACCTTTCTGAAGTTGGAGGCATGGAGCAGTATTTTCTCTCCATTTGGTGCAAGCACTTTCTTGAAGGCATCAAAGGGTTTCTTGTCAAATCTTTTTACGTCTACAAAGTTGTGCACTACATCTATATCTTTAGTAATAGCAAAGTTCTTATAGGTCTCATCCTTCAGGTTCTGCGATACTGCAGTGATGGTATCACTCTCGTTAATCGAAAAGGTAACTACAGGTTCATAAGTCTTATCTCTTCCTACCAGGGTTATATCCGTTCCGTGAAGGGTAGTAATGATGGGAATATTTCTGTTAATCTTCGATTTAATAATCTGCTTGGCCATGTATGCTGCTGAAGCATGTGGTATTGCATAGTGTACATGCAAAAGATCCAGATCATGATTGATTATTACATCCACCATGGTACTTGCAAGGGCTACTTCGTATGGCGGATAATCAAACAGGGGATAGGTAGGTACCCTTACTTCATGGTAAAATATATTGGCATTAAAAGCATTCAGTCTTACTGGCTGCTGATAAGTAATAAAATGTACCTGATGATTCTTGTCGGCAAGTGCTTTGCCCAGCTCAGTGGCTAATACTCCGCTACCTCCAAATGTTGGATAACAAACAATCCCAATTCTCATAAACCCTTTATTTAAAGCAGCGAAGTAACAATTATTTAAATGAATACGGTATTATCAATATGATAAGTACTCCTTTTTGGTATAAATGGTTACTATTAAACATGAAAAATGGGTAAGAACTTAATCCTACCCATGAAACATTTTGTCAAACCTTTACTTGTTAAGGCAGACTAGCGTATCCGTTCCTTAGCTTCCATAGAAAATATTTTTCCAGCAACACTTTTGTTACGTCATAAAATACATTGGGGAGCATAATGGCGAATGCTCTCGGTTTAAATAAATGGTTGGAGAATATTAAAACTTCCTTTTTACCTGCATCCATTATGCATAACCCTGCAATCTTGCCCCAGCTTTTTTCTTTCAATACAGGATTGCCCTGATAAACTCTTACTATGTTTTCTGCTACTATCTTTCCGGTTTCATCACTTGGGTAACCTGTTTTAGGTACAGCAAATGGCACTGCTCCCTGTTTGAATGGTGGCGGTACATTTACAGCTAATCCTGCAACCCAGACTGAATCATATTTCTGGTGACGGTAGCTTGCATGTACGTCAAAAAATCCATTGGTTGCTGCTTCCAGTGCAGGAGAGTTCTTTATAAAGTCTACTCCAATAAATGGAGGCATCAACATGGTAAAACTGCTGGGCAATACTTCATCTGTACTCAATACTACCGAATCTGCCTTTACTTCCTTTACGCCCACATTGGTTCTGTAATGGATATTAAACATCTTCATAAATGCCTTCAGCATTTGTTCTCCCATTGGCATGCCATCTATACCAAAATGGCCCAGATAGGTTTCTGGTGTTACCCAGTACAGGTCTACTTTCTTACGAATGTTCTGTTCTCTCAGCCACTTTTCTATATTAAATAAGAATTCATAAGCTGCTCCCATACAACCTGCGGATTGTGTAGCCCCAATTACAATAGGACCAGGATTTTGCTTAAAAGCCTCCAGTTTCTTTCTGGTTTCCATGGCTCCAGTTGGCGTACCTATATAGTAAGCATGTTCTTTTAGGCCGGGTACAATATCAAAGTTTACTTTTGGTCCGGTAGCTATCACCAGCTCGTCATACGGAAAAGAGCCCGCTTCTGTTTCTACTATCTTCGTTTCCGGATCTACCTTTATGGCGGTGGTTTGTACAAACTTTACTCCTTTCTTTTCCAGTACAGTTCTGCGGTTAACACTAATATCGCTTACTTCTCTTCGTCCGGTAGGTACCCATATCAGGGAGGGTATGTATAAGAAGTTTTCGTTACGGTCTATCAACGTAACTTCAGCCTGATCTTTAAGTTTACGTTTGATTTCTAATGCGGCAGTGGATCCTGCAAAGTTTCCACCAATTACTAAAACTTTCATTGTAAATAGGTTTAATGCGCCGCAAAACTCCTACCTATTTTATACTTAATCTGCTACTTATGTTACATTAATCAATATTATGTTGTTTAAATGGGTACTATAGCAGATAAATCGAGTAATTAAACCATTTAAAACCCATTATTTAACATTCAAAACATTGTATTTAACTGTCAAATTTACGTTAACGACACTTTCAATTAGTCAAACCCCTACTTTTGCAGCTCGAAAAAATAAATAAAAGCTATTATGGCGGATTTAAAATTACAACGCAATTTCGGGATTGCCGCACACATTGATGCTGGTAAAACCACTACTACCGAACGTATTTTACGTTACACCGGTATGATTCATAAAATAGGTGAAGTACACGATGGTGCTGCTACCACCGACTGGATGGAGCAAGAAAAAGAAAGAGGTATTACTATTACCTCTGCAGCAGTAAGCTGTCAGTGGAAATTCCCTACTACTAAGGGAGTTGCTAATGCAAGTACTAAAGATTACTACTTTAATATTATTGATACTCCGGGACACGTGGATTTTACCATCGAGGTAGAACGTTCTATGCGTGTATTGGATGGTTTGATCGCTTTGTTCTCTGCGGTGGATGGTGTTGAGCCTCAATCAGAAACAGTTTGGCGTCAGGCTAACCGTTATAAAGTTCCTCGTATTGGTTTCGTAAACAAAATGGACCGTTCTGGTGCCGATTTCCTAATGGTGGTAAACCAGATAAGAGAAATGTTGGGTGCTAAAGCGGTGCCTTTACAGTTACCAATCGGTGCTGAAGATGACTTCAAAGGAGTTGTCGATTTAATTAAAATGAAAGGTATTATCTGGCATATGGAAACAGAAGGGATGACCTTTGATGAAATTCCTGTACCAGAAGATATGTTGGAAGAAGCTAACCTTTGGAGAGCTAATCTGGTAGAAGCAGTAGCTGAATACGATGATAATCTGATGGAAAAATTCTTCGACGATCCTAATAGCATCACAGAAGATGAAATGCACGAAGCAATCCGTAAGGCTTGTATCGATCTTAGTATCGTTCCTATGATGTGTGGTTCTTCTTTCAAAAACAAAGGAGTTCAAACCGC
>CANFLJ010000309.1 GCA_947447815.1 Chitinophagaceae bacterium
AATAGAGCCTTTCTAAATTTAAAACCACGCACCCCTCTTGGCACAGCATATAAATAGTCGGAGTGTCACTCGGCACTGCCTGTTGCTGTGCCGTAATACTTTGCAGCTTGTAGCTGAATCTTATAAAATTGGTCTAGTATCCTATCAGCTATGAAATAAATTATCGCATAATGGTTTCTTGAAAATCCTTAGTATGTTATTTCTATCTCGCCACCTACGGGGCTTTAAAATTATAATCATCTCATTTCTCTACCAATATTCCGGGCCTACGGCACTCTATACATATCTGCATCAATAGTCACTAAAGTCCCAATTGTCACTAATAAGCAATCAAACCATTTAAAAATTTAAACAAAGAGCCCGTAGATCACTCCACAGGCTCTTTGTTTGTTGTATTTATTTTTAATTATTAATTTTTAATTATTAATTGCCCCCTTCTCGGAGCAGCTTACAAAATACTCGGAGTGACTCTCGGAACAGGCTCTGCCTGTTTCGTAATCAATTGCAGCTTGAAGCTGTGTTTAATTATTTGTAGCATTTTAAAAAATACTAACCCTTTTTGTACGTCATTGCGCGCGCAGCAAAGCAATCTGAGTGCCCCAAAAAAGAGCCCGTAGATCACTCCACAGGCTCCTTGTTCCTTGTATTTATTTTTAATTATTAATTTTTAATTATTATCCCCTCTCTCTACCCCAACTGCATCTCTATCCGCAATCTCTTACCATTCACCATCAAAAATCCCTTCGATGATGCATTGCCATTTATATCGCTGCCTTCTGCTATCCCATTACCTTCAGGCACAGCATACATCAAAGCTATCCCCTGTGCATTTGTTGCCGCAGAAATAGTGGTGTTAGCAATACTTACAGCTACATCACCTGCAGGCAATCCTTTAGCATCGGTCATATACACTTCCAGTACATTAGGTACTAGCACCACATCTATTTCTAAATGCTTACCCTTCTTGATACTAAAGGGTACTGCTGCATCGGCATAGCCAACAGCCTTTACATCCAGAACATAATCACCACCTTTAAATTGAATAATCTCTCCCATAGCATCTATATCGGTCAGCTCATTTCTTTTCAAGCTCGCTATTCCAATACTCGCACCTACAATCAATTCTGTATGGTCTTCATCCCCATACACATGAGCCCTGATAGCAGTGTGTCTGCTCACACTATTCACTACTTTACGGTCATTATTGTACTCAATCACCAAAGCAGGAAGACTATCTTCATACTCAGCAATAATTAAATTATCACAGATTTCCAATATCAAATCTGCCGCATCTATTTCATTTTCCAGCGTGGTAGTAATCGTTTTTTTAGATTCTTGCTGTTGTTTAGGTGCATCCTTTGCTTCCAGATAATCTGCCTCTATAGTCTTTACGGCACCAATAGTCAATAAGGTTACTTTATAAGGAGTTAATGCAACTATATTTTTAGTAAGTATATCCAGAATTTTGTCTACCAGTACAATTAGCTTATCCTGGCTCAATTTAAAATCCTCCTCTACTATTCCAAAAATTTCCATCATACCTGCATCTTTGGTCGTTAATGCCCATGCATTTCCCTTTCTCACTAGTTTCATAATCGCCACAATCATCATTTGTCTCAAAGCAGCTTTTGATCTTGTTTTAGGTTTGCTACCATAGCCCTGTGCATCCAGCAAAGCCCTGATAAGCTTCTCTTTCACTTTAAAATCCGTAATCTGAGTTACTAGTGGGATATCTGTTAAGAAATCTCCCTCAAACTTCACAAAAAACAGAACAATCAAAGCATACATGTCGATTTTCTTACCTTGTTTTTTTGTCATAATTTAAATTGTTTAAAACAGGCAACGGCAGCTCGTTAAAGCCATTTTTGCAATTACCAATAAATTAAAAAATAAAAAATCAATCCTTGCTTGTGTAAGTAGGTAATGAGAAAGTTAAATCACTTTCATCAAGATACAAGAAGAAAAAAGAATTAAAGAGTAAGAAACTTTCTAGGGGATAATCAAATATTTACCTCAACAGGATAGTACTCATTTCTGCTTATCTGATTGCAAAGAGAACGTTTATTTCAATACCACCAATTTATATTTTCAAAATAAAAAAATAAAAGTCTCCCAAAAGTCCCATGTATTTGTATTAAACAGCTTTAGCTGTTCTCCGCGCTCTCTGTATTTGTATTCATTATCGAATCATCAAATTATCAAATTTAAATCTGTTCTCTGCGCCTCTGCGTAACTGTATTTGTATTCATTCTTAATTTTTAATTGGCTGTTCGTTTTTGTATTCAATCCGTTAATCCGTTAATCAGCTAATCCGCAAATTCGCTAATTCGTATTTTTTTTCACCAGACACCTTCGGAAACTTTTCAGAAACGCTCGGACAAAAGTCAGATACATCCGGAAAGGTATCAGAGGCTTCGGGAAGCTTTTCAGACACCTTCGGAACCTTTTCAGACATGTTCGGAAGAAAATCAAATGCCTTCGGAACCTTTTCAGGCATGCTCGGAAGAAAATCAGAAGCCTTCGGAAACTTATCAGACATGACCGGAAGAAAATCAGAGACCTTCGGAAACTTATCAGAACTTATTTAAAAAGTTACAGGTAAGCAAAACAAAATCTGGATTTATCCTACTCGGAATATCTTACAATAGTATAGGAATATTTATCTGCTTCCAACCACTTTATCATGCATCTTCTTCAGGAAATCATGCATGGCTTCCATCGATTTTATATCTTCTACTACCAGTAAAAAGTTCTTGGCTACCTGCTTTAGTTTGGCTTTATTAGTATCGGTTTGAATATATCCAAGAACGTTTCTGAACAAATCACTTTCAAAGTAAGGTGAATCATTTTTGTTGATGAAATAACATCTTAAAGTATGCTCTTTCAAGCTCATCTTTTCGAAGCCTAAACCTACTGCCAGCCAACGACATCTTACGGTTACAAACAAATCAGTTACTTCGTTTGGTATTGGACCAAAGCGGTCAATCATATCAATTTCAAAGGTTAATAAATCTTCTTCTTTATCGCAACTATCCAGACGGGTATATAGCGATAAGCGCTCGGTAATACTTTCTACATAACTATCGGGTATCAGTATCTCCAGATCGGTGTCGATGGTGCAATCCGTAACATAATCGTCCTGCTTGCTTATCTCATCCTGAAACAGATCTTTGAAGGAAGTACGTTTCAGTTCTTTAATGGATTC
>CANFLJ010000310.1 GCA_947447815.1 Chitinophagaceae bacterium
AGAAGCATCATTGAAATTAGGCGTATTATATTTTACCGTTACAGTAGCATTTCCACTTGCAGACAAAGCAGTATTGCTCCATTTCCAGCTTACTACATTATGTGCAGCATCGTAAGTATAGTTGACAGAACCAAAAGCAGTGGCAGATACGAACGAACAACCAACAGGTAATGTATCGTTAATAGCAGTACTATACAGATTCAAACCGCCATTGCTTGTAGCATTATTTGTATAAGATATGGTATAAGTAAAAGCATTACCAATTGTAGCATTGGTTGTATTGGCTGTTTTGGAAACTTGAATACTGGCAATAGCAAGTGCTTTCACATAACTAACATTACTGGATACCGGGCTGATGGAAGCATTTGTTCCAGTTATCTGAGCAGATATCGCTGGAGTATACCCGTTAGGCGTTGTACCCACAGTGTATACCAAGGCTATTTGTAATTGTCCCGTGCTTCCTGCAGCAATTGGATTAACCATCGTAACTGTAACGATACTGCCCACAATAGCTACTGAAGCAACCTGACTTTTATCAAAAGATACCCCAGCAGTACCACCTGAAATGGTCACATTGGTTGGCAACGTCATGGTAATCTTTACATTCTGTCCATTATCGGTTAAACTGGATATACTGTAATTAAGTGTATACACGAAGCTTACTCCCGATTTTGCAGAGTCGACACTTACAGACCCATTTATAGCTAAGTCAACAGATGCTTTTGACTGATAACTGGTTACAAGTATTGTAATCATGATAATCATGAACCTACTAAACAGTTTTAATCTGTTGCTTAGCAATGAAGGCTTGATTTGTAACATTTTTTTCACGATATTTTACTTTTTAGCATTACGAATAAAGTATTGAAAAATTATTATTATCTTAAAACGTTTAAATACAACCTATATTGTAATAGAAAACGTTTGCCACGGAATTTGATGGACGATAATTCAGGATTTTCATATTCATTGGTAAGCTGGTTAATAATTGAACTATTATTTTGCAAAAATCTTAAATATATTGCTTGTAGAAAATAGCAAGACTTGTCAAATTGATGTAATACATACAGCCTATTAGCGTCATATAAAACATACAGTTGACACTATTTTTCTTACCAATAAAGCAAATTATTAAAACTACCGTCTATTATATATAGCTATTTTTACTGCCTATTAAGCCACACTTATGTCTATAATAAGTCCTGAGAAAGTATTTGTACAACAGCTGAACCTTCCTGTATTTTCTGAAAGGAAAATACAGGTATCAATTGTCAGGCTCGATTTAATTCACCCCTTTATCAGTGGAAATAAATGGTTTAAACTATCAGGATACATCAAAGATGCTGCTGAAAAAGGATATCAAAAGATCGCTACTTTCGGCGGTGCATATTCCAATCACATCCTTGCAACGGCTGCTTATTGCTATGATAATAGTCTGAAAGCAGTTGGTTTTATCAGAGGAGAAGAACCATCTGATTACTCCAATATTCTTCAGGAAGCATTGAAATTTAATATGCAACTTGTATTTTTAAGCAGAGAAGATTATAAAAACAGGAATCTTTCCTTTTTAAAAGAAGAATATTCAGATTGCTATTTTATTGATGAAGGCGGATTTGGACCATTAGGTATAACTGGTATCAAGGATATTTTTGAATGGATACCAACTGAAACCAACTTTATAGTGGCTGCTTGTGGTACCGGCACTACTCTCGCCGGACTTATCTATTCGGCACTCCTCCATCAGCAGATTGTAGGCATTAATGTATTGAAGGGGTACGAGGCTATAGTGGAAGATATTAATAGTTTGTTTCCATCCTATTTTAAACCAAACAAATGGGAAGTATTCAACGACTATCACTTTGGAGGCTATGCCAAGAAAACAGATTCCTTAATCCATTTCATGAACCAGTTATGGGATACCAATAGGTTGCCTACCGATTTTGTATATGAATCTAAAATGATGTTTGGACTTATTGATCTGGCAGAAAAAGGATACTTCCCTCAAAACAGCTCAGTACTGGCAATCCACAGTGGGGGACTGCAAGGCAACTATTCTTTACCAAAAGGTTTGCTACATTTCTAAATAAAAAGATCCCCAATACCAAGTATCGGGGATCTATATTTTAATTGTATACAATTAACTTATTATCTCGCAATGTTTACTGCTCTCTTTTCTCTGATAACAGTTACTCTGATTTGTCCAGGATAAGTCATCTCGGTTTGAATCTTCTGAGCAATTTCAAAACTTAGTCTATCGCTTTCACCATCAGTTACTTTTTCTGCTTCTACAATCACACGAAGTTCTCGTCCTGCCTGAATAGCAAATGCTTTTTCTACTCCATTATAGCTTTGAGCTAATTTCTCCAGATCTTTAATTCTCTGAAGATACTGTTGCATAATTTCTCTTCTTGCTCCTGGTCTTGCACCGCTGATAGAATCGCAAGCCTGAACGATAGGAGAAATTACGTTGGTCATCTCCATTTCATCGTGGTGAGCACCAATTGCGTTTACAATCGCAGGATTTTCGCCATATTTCTCCGCAAGTTTAGCACCTAATAATGCGTGGCTTAATTCAGTTTCTTCATCAGGCACTTTACCTATATCGTGTAATAGACCCGCACGTTTAGCTAGTTTTGGATTGATACCCATTTCGCTTGCCATTACACCACAAAGGTTTGCAACTTCACGACTGTGCATCAATAGATTTTGTCCATAAGAAGAACGGAATCTCATTTTACCAATGATTCTTACCAGCTCTTTATGTAACCCATGAATACCCAGTTCAATTACAGTACGCTCTCCTATTTCAGCAATTTGCTCTTCCAGTTGTTTTCTGGTTTTCTCCACCACTTCTTCAATTCTTGCAGGGTGAATACGACCATCTGCAATCAATCGTTGTAAGCTTAAACGAGCAATTTCTCTTCTCAATGGATCAAATGAAGACAGAATAATTGCTTCAGGAGTATCATCTACGATTAAATCCACTCCGGTTGCAGCTTCGATAGCACGGATATTTCTACCCTCACGACCAATAATCTGACCTTTAATCTCATCTGTTTCCAGATTAAATACAGAAACCGTATTTTCAATAGTTTGTTCCGAAGCGGTACGTTGAATTGTTTGTATAACAATTTTTCTAGCTTCTTTATTAGCAGACAACTTAGCTTCTTCAATAATTTCTTGTTGTAAAGCCAGTGCCTGAG
>CANFLJ010000311.1 GCA_947447815.1 Chitinophagaceae bacterium
ACTAATGCACAAAATACATGTTCCTCATTACCCACTGCTACCAATGCTCCTAACCAGACTAAAATGCCCACCTTAATTAAAGATCATGAATATTTGTTGATGGTTAGCCATTATACCGATACTCAGGTAGGGTATCAGATAACTTTTACCGGCGGTAATGCAGTGATTTCGGATACCACTACACCAAGAGTAAAAGAAGCAAGAGCATTTTGTAATGGCTCTGTCATGTACATAGTAATGAGCAAAAGAATTCGTTGCAATACACTCGCTTCCAATGGTAGCGACTTTACTTTATCTCCTGCTATAGCTAATGTGGTAAGCGCAGTTGGAAATTGTAACGGGGGCTATGATTTTGATTCAATAACGTTAGCGCTGAATACTCCTTTGCCTCCAGGTAATTATAACATACTGGTTCAAAACGGAACAGACGGAAATACTTTACAGGATATTTGTTACAATAGTGTAGCCGTAGGAACATCTCTTCCTGTTACTGTTTATCCATTGATAGAAACGCCCATGGATAGTATTGCTCCCGTAGATAGTTGCAATCCTAATACTATTAAACTGGTATTCCGTCGCCCTATAAAGTGCAGCAGTATTGCATCCGACGGTAGCGATTTTACCATTACCGGGCCATCTGCAGTTACTGTTACAGGTGCGTCAGGAGTTTGCAATGGAATAAACCAGACATCTACTATTACGATAAAGTTCAAGCCCGCTATTTTTACAGGAGGTACTTATACCGTTCATCTTAAAAATGGGATAGATGGGAATACTATAATTGATGAATGTAACTTTACTACTACTCCACAAACAAAAGACTTTTATGTAAAGCAGGCAGTCTCAGCAAAATTCACTTCGCTTATTAAGTATAGTTGTAAAATAGCCGACACCGTATACTATATGCATGACGGAAATAATAACACGCTTTCATGGAGTTGGCTATTCGATAATGGAAGTATCAGTAGTCTTCAAAATCCTCCTCCCCAGATATATAACTACAACGGAACAAGGTACGCTCACTTGAAAGTTGCTAACAAAGAATGTACGGATACCCTTACCAAAGCAATGGTCGTAAACCTGAGTACTTATAAAGCGGCTTTTGATGCAACAGAATATGTTTGCCCTATCGAGAGAGCTTCTTTCATCAATAACAGTACAGGTAATATTTTTAATTATAACTGGGATCTTGGTAATGGCAATTCCTCTTCATTACAAACTCCTCCTAGTCAGTCATATCTTGCAGTGGGCAGTACTAAAGAATACAATGTTCAATTAATAATAGAAGACACTACTGCAGGTTTACACTGTTTTGATACTGCTGTTAAAAAAGTCATTGCAGTGCCTGGATGCTTAATTGCAGTGCCTTCTGCATTCACTCCCAATGGCGATGGTCTGAATGATTATCTGTATCCTCTAAATGCATATAAAGCAAAGAACCTAAGCTTTAAAGTATATAATAGATATGGTCAGTTAGTATTCGAAACTACTGATTGGACAGTAAAATGGGATGGCACCGTAAATGGGCAGAAACAAAGTGCAGGCACTTATGTATGGATGCTGAATTATATAGATGGAAGTACCAATAAACAAGTAGCTCAAAAGGGATCAGTAGTACTGATTAGATAATTACAAATGCTTGATTAAAATAATAAATCCCACATTATACGTAATAATGTGGGATTTATTATTTTAAGTCATTCAACTTATTCTCTTCTAATCAGTACTTTGTATTAATGATCATTCAGAGGCATACCTTTTTTCTGAAAATCAACCCAGTTCATATACTCTGGAGCAACTCTTTTTTCTTCCATGGTAATACAATTATCTACAGGGCAAACCAGCTTACATAAGTTACAACCTACACAGTCATCATCTTTTACAGAATAGTTATTATAAGGATTGCCATACTCCAGATTTATAGCCTGATGAGACGTGTCTTCGCAGGCTATATAACAAAGTCCGCAATGAATACATTTATCCTGATTAATCTTTGCTATATGGTGATAATTAATATCCAGATCTTCCCAATGGGTAATGTTGTTTACACTCTTACCAATAAAGTCGTAAATGGTTTTATATCCTTTCTCATCCATCCAGTTATTCATACCCTCACACATGTCTTCTACTATTCTGAAGCCATGTTTCATCACCGCAGTACACACCTGCACATTGCTTGCACCAAGCAACATAAACTCTACAGCATCTTTCCAGGTACTTACACCACCAATACCCGAAACAGGAACTCTTCTGGTAACTTCATTCTGCGAGATAGTAGTTAAAAACTTTAAAGCAATAGGCTTCACTGCAGGACCACAATATCCACCAAATACCGACTTGCCTGCTACATATGGATTAGGCACCAAGGTATCTAAATCTATACCCGTTACCGACTGAATAGTATTAATTAAAGATAAGCCATTTGTGCCCGCTTCTACCACAGCTCTTCCGGTAGGCACCACAGAGTGTACATTTGGTGTAAGCTTGGTAATCACCGGAATTGTTGCTTTTTCCATCACCCATTCTACTACCATTTTAGCTATATGAGGATCCTGACCTACTGCAGCGCCCATACCTCTTTCTGTCATACCATGCGGACAACCAAAGTTCAGCTCAAAACCATGGGCTCCGGTATCTTCTACTTTCTTAATCAATTCGTGCCAGCTCTCGCGATTATTATCTGCCATCAAGGAAACAACCATTGCTCTGTCGGGAAACAGTCTGATACATTCTTTTATTTCCTTTAGATTAATATCTAAAGGACGATCACTGATCAACTCTATATTATTAAAACCCATAACCCTACTGCCATGATAATCCACCGCTGAATATCGAGAAGAAACGTTCTTAACCTGACTACCTAAAGTTTTCCATACTACACCACCCCAACCTGCTTCAAAAGCACGTAATACATTAGTTTGTTTATCGGTAGGTGGCGCACTTGCCAACCAGAATGGATTAGGAGATTTTATACCTAAAAAATTTGCACTTATATCTGCCATTTTATTTTATTTTAAATGATGAATGTTAAATGTTGAATGATAATATTATTTAGCGTTCAACATAAATTCTAAAATAGCTTTCGCTCCGTCTTTACCCGCCTGAACAGCATCTACGACTTCTTTACCACCGTTTACACAATCTCCTCCGGCAAATACACCCGCAAGATTTGTAGCAGTACTTTCATTAATAGAA
>CANFLJ010000312.1 GCA_947447815.1 Chitinophagaceae bacterium
ATTACTACTACACTAAAGAATGCCATCAGGAACAATCAGTTGGCACACGCATTTTTGTTTTGCGGTCCTCGTGGTGTGGGCAAAACTACCTGTGCCCGTATATTGGCCAAAACTATCAACTGTACCAATTTACAGCCCGATGGAGAAGCATGTGATGAGTGTAATAGCTGTAAGAGTTTCAATGATGGAATATCGATGAATATCCATGAGTTGGATGCTGCCAGCAACAATTCGGTAGATGATATCCGTTCTTTGGTAGAGCAGGTTCGTTTTGCGCCACAGGCCGGCAGATACAAGGTATATATAGTGGATGAGGTACATATGCTCAGTCAGAGTGCCTTCAATGCATTTCTGAAAACGCTGGAAGAGCCACCCCCATATGCCATCTTTATTCTGGCTACCACTGAAAAACATAAGATTCTTCCTACCATCTTATCACGCTGTCAGATATTCGATTTTAAGAGAATTACCCTGAACGATACGGTAGAGCATCTGCAGGAAATAGTTAATAAAGAAAATATTAATGCCGATAAAGCTTCCTTACAACTGATTGCACAAAAGAGCGAAGGTTGTATGCGTGATGCTTTGAGTATTCTGGATAAGATTGTTAGTTTTACCAATGGAGAAGTTACGTATACCAATACCCTGGAAAACCTGAATATTCTGGATGCAGATTATTACTTTAAGATGCTGGATGCATTATTGCTACAGGATCTTTCTACTGCCATGCTGCTTTTTGATGAGATAAACTATAAAGGTTTTGAAGGCGATATGGTGCTGAATGGATTTGCTGAGTTTATCCGCAACATTTTAGTCTGCAAAGATGAGCGTGCTGCCAAACTGCTGGAAGTAGTAGAAGGTATGGAAGAAAAGTATAAAGAAACCGCTAAGAAGGTTAATCCTGCATTTCTGGTAAGTGCATTGAATGTACTAAACGAAGCAGAGATTAATTATAAAATGGCGCGCAATAAAAGATTGCACGTAGAAATGACCATCATCAAACTCAATTATTTGCAACAGGCATTGGAGTTGGTGAATGATACTAACTATTCAGCAAAAAAAAAACGAGTTGATACACCCATAGCCATCAATTACAGGCCATTATTGTCGGTAGAAAATATAAAGAAACATACCGAGGCTAAGTTGTATGTTGAAGAACCAAAACCGGTTGCTGTGAAGTCAATAACTACTGTTGAACCTGCCCCAAAACCACAGGCTCCTACAGTTAAAACAGAAGAGGCGCCTAAGCCAACCCCTGCAGCTATTACGCCGGGAGTACCAACACCAAAGCCAAAAGTTGGTTTATTGGAAGCATTACAGGAAAGAGTGGGTAAAAAGTATATTGTAGAAGAAATCAAAGAATCAAAACCACTGGATATCGAAACGCTCAAATCCTGCTGGATGGATTATACTAACACTTTAGCGGGGGTTCCTTCCAAAATATCCTGTGCCGCCGCCTTCCGAGATGCTCAACTGGAAATAGTGGATGAACTAACCTTTTCTGTATTTGTAAAAACCAGTCTTCATGCACGATTCATCGATGCAGAAAAAATGTATTTCGCCGATACATTAATAGAACGTTTTAATAATCGGGCTATCAAATATTCTATTGCAGTATTAGAAGGTCAGCAAGAACAAGAACTTGATCCAAAATACTTAAGTAGTCGCTTACGTTTCGAGCGTATTGCAGAAAAATATCCTATCATTATAGAGCTGAAAGAAAGATTGAAACTAGAGATTGATATTATGTAATAACTGGTGTTTTTTTATATTTCAGTCTTTAGCATTTGATTTTATTAGAATATCAACACAAGGTCGCTTGAGCTAATTTGTATATTAATTTCCAATATTAAAATGCAATGGCCCTGCCCATGAAGTATAGCTGCTTGTACCACAAACTCCTCTTACATAAAAATCATAATTAGTACTTTTATTTACCAGTACAGTAGGCGTATAGCCACTGCTGATAGTATTAATATTGCCAGAAGTTACACTTACACCACTGTTTACTACCACATACTGATAGCTGGATAAACCACTGCCAGACCAAGTAAAATTTGCTCCTACAGGTTGATTAGAGGCGTTTCTCTCGACGGTATATGCAAGGTTTGTTGGTGCTATACATATATTATTGGAGTAATTACAATAATAAGAATAGGGTCCCACCCATTCACTCCATCCTAATGATGTATTACAATAAGCGCGAACATAGAAATCGTAAGTATTTCCTGCAGCAATTGATGCATCACTATAAGAAACTGAGCTGAATGATGGTTTATTTACAGTAGCGTTGGTGCCTGTTCCAATGGCAAACCCGCTAATGCCATATTGAACCTGGAAATAGGAAGTGGTAGATTTATAATCATCAAAATCCCATGATACAGTATTCGTTTGTACTTTTAAATTCTTAGGTAAATAACAAAAGTCTGCCAAAGCCACTGTTTTATATAGAGACCAGTCGCTGTTGGACGATGCAGAGCATCTTTTTCTTAAGTAAAATATTGCGTTAGAAAAATAGGTAATATTTAATTCAAGTAAAGTTTTATCAAAAGTTTTAGATAAGGTAACAAATCTATAACTACACTGATCCCCATTGCTAACATTTAAAGGATCTCCATAAGCAATTTCATAACCATCAGCACTAGTGTTAGCATCTGTAATTACAAACTGTAGTTTACCGGCGTTCTGAGATACCGCAAAACTAGAAGCATTGCCACAGGAGTTACCGTCGTCTTTTTTACAGGAGTTAAAGGTCAAAGTAGTTAATAGCAATAAGCAGCTTATTTGTAATAATACCCTCATAATCTTGTTTAGAATTTTTATAATATGTTGCGAATATATTAAAATATTGAATTAATAAGGAAGCAATTAATTTCCATGTTTTATCATGTAATGACTTGTTATATATATTACTTTTATACTTTTATTGGTCGGATAGTCCTTTAAAATAGGGGAACAGATATTTGCTATTTTAAGTTTATTGATCACCAATGTTAGTGACTACTTTTACTTTTCTTGCTACTTACTAAAGATATCAGAATAGAACTCCCAATACATAAAAGAATTACCACCAACGATAAAACTACCTGCATGGTATTGCTGAACCATAAATTTACATAGTGCTCTCCCAGCATTTTCACTCCAATAAATACCAGTACAACCGCTATTCCATGTTGCAAATACTTGA
>CANFLJ010000313.1 GCA_947447815.1 Chitinophagaceae bacterium
AATTGAAAACATCTATTGTATAACTGAGAACCAGCAACTGGTTACTTGAAACAAAGAATTAAATTCTTTATTCTAAAATATAAACAAAATGCTTAGCAACGAAACATTACAAAAGAACGTTCAGGACGCCATTAAATGGGAACCTTTATTACATGCCGCCGAAATTGGGGTAGTGGTGCATGAAGGAGTAGTAACACTAACTGGAACTGTAGATAGTTATCTTAAGAAAATAGAAGTAGAGAAAGCTACCAAGTCTGTAGTAGGAGTAGTGGCTGTAGTAGAAAAAATAGAAGTATGTTTTCTTAATCCTTCCTTCAAAAATGATACGCAAATTGCTGATGAAGTATTAAGTGCATTGATGCTGAATAATGAGCTACCAAAAGAACAGATAAAGATTCAGGTAGAAAAAGGTTGGATTACACTCGATGGAACTTTAAACTGGAACTATCAGAAAGATGCTGCCAAAAGAGTTGTAGATAGAATAGCTGGGGTGAAAGGCGTAACCAATAATATAATGGTTAAAACAGAAACTAAGGACTTAGTAGAACGCGTAGATATCGAGAAAGCCTTTGCTCGTAACTGGGCTATCGATATTAATGATATTGAAGTGAGTGTATTCCACAATACAGTTACACTGATTGGTAAGGTAGATTCCTGGTACATAAGAGATCTGGCCGAACAGCTTGCCTGGAAAGCAAGAGGGGTCTGTGCGGTAGACAATAAACTGGTAGTAGAATATCAAGTTACACACTCTTTATAAAGACGGATAATAAAATCAAATTATATGAAGAAGATTAATCTTACAAATGCATGCCTTGTATGCATTATCGCTTGCGAAAAATGTATTAGCCATTGCATTGAGCATGGACATAAAGAGTGCTTAGCATTATGCAGAGATTGTGCAGATATCTGTACCCTCACTGCTCGCCTTAATGCAAGAGACTCTAAGTATGCCAGACAGTTAGCCGATATATGTGCAGCTATTTGCAAAGAGTGTGTGGGTGTTTGTGGTAAACAGGCGGCTCACAATGATGCTTGTAGAGAGTGCGTAGTAGCTTGTCAGGAATGTGCTGATGCTTGTGCTGCATAGTATCAGTAGAATTTCAAATTAATGGAATGTGTTTGTAACAAACTTGTTCGTTATAAACACATTTTTTATTTGATATATTTCTTAGTTTAAATAGATATCAATGTAAACCCACTCACGACTCACGATTGTATTACTCACGATTCACGATCTATGTATTTCGTTAAACGACTTAATCCTAAACGATTTATACGTTTCTCATTTTGCTTTCCTTCAAACGCTCACAATGAAAACATTTTTAGCTATCTCATTCCTGCTATTTACCCTCACCATTTCAGCACAGAAAATCTGGACATTAAAAGAATGTATCGATACCGCTCTTTATAGAAACATCACTATTAATAAAAATATCTTAAGCAGCAATGTCAATGCTATATATCTTCATCAGTCAAAGTCTGCTAATCTTCCTAACCTGAATTTTGGCGATAATCAGGCTTACAATTCAGGCTTCTCTTTAGATCCCTATACCAATCAATATACTACACAAAATATCAATGCCAATACAGCAAACCTTACCTCTACGGTTACTTTGTTTAATGGCTATTTATTGATTAATACTGTAAAGCAATGCCAGCTTTTATACTATGCAGGGGAGTACGATATTCAAAAGGCTCGCAACGATATTACCCTTGCCGTATTGGCTGGATATATGCAGATACTTATGGATTATGAAGCTATCGACGCAGCACAGGCACAGATATTATCTACCCAGACACAAGTAGAGGAAACACAGAAGTTTGTTAAGTTTGGCAAGGTAGCACCGCTCAATTTATTACAGATTGAATCGCAGCTTGCCGCTGATAAACTATTAAAAGTAACTGCCGAAAATCAATTGCAGTTAGATAAACTCTCTCTTTTACAATTAATGGAAATTCCTGTTCAAGAAGACTTCGATGTGCAGTTGCAACAGTTTCTGACTATCAAGCCAACCGTTCCTGCTCAAACCAACGAAATCAATACTGCTGCTATCAGCTTTCTACCCGAAGTGCAGAGTGCAGCGCTTAGAAAAGATGCTGCCAGGTATAGTTTAAAAATAGCTCGAAGTGGATACTATCCTAAACTTACTTTCAATGTTGCTCTCAAAACAGGTTATAGCAGTATCAGAACAAATTCAATTTACGATACCAGTTATTTATTATCCACCATTGGTTATGTAAAAGGAGATCAGACACTGCCTGTTACGGCTATGCTCCCTGTTGTTAGTAACAATCGACAAGTTTCGAACCTTACCGATCAGCTGAAGAACAATTTCAGTCAGTCTCTTGGGCTTACTTTATCGGTGCCTATTTTTAATAATAGGTCTGTGAAGACCGCTGTAGATATTGCCTCTGCGAATATTGCAACAGCTATGCTTAATGAGCAACAGGTGCGTAATGATATTCGTAAAAGTATCGAAACAGTCTATACCAATCAAATTGCTGCGGGTAAGAAACTAATAGCAGTTGAAGAACAAATGGACATGGAAACACGAACCTATTCCGATATGAAAAAGAAGTATGGTTTTGGTGCTTCCAGTATTACTGATTTTCTGATAGAGGTAAACAACTTCAACAAGGTATTCATGCAACTTATACAAGCCAAGTACGACTATATTTTAAAGACTAAACTTATTGACTTTTATCTTCATAAACCACTAACATTCTAACACATGACAAAGAAATTAATCTTCATTATTGTTGCATCTGTATTAGTGGTAGCCACAGGAACTTGGGCTTATTTTCATTATCGAAATACCGATAAAGTATATTATTGGAGGATGGTAGATATTACCCGGGGAGATGTCAATCTGATTGTTACCGCTACTGGTTCATTAGCTGCTGATACATCTGTTGATGTAGGTGTGCAAGTTTCAGGTATCATCGCTAAAATAAATGTTGATTTCAACGATTCGGTAAAGAAGGGACAGGTTATTGCCATCCTCGATACTACTCTGTATTATGCGGCTAGATTAGATGCACAGGCTACCTTGCATCGTGCCGAGATTGCTGCTACACAAGCCCGTAAGGAATTTGAAAGAAGTAAGAATCTATACATTAATAAAGTAGAGGCACAGGCCGATTATGAAGTAGCTATTGCTGCATATCAGAATGCAAAAGG
>CANFLJ010000314.1 GCA_947447815.1 Chitinophagaceae bacterium
GCAGCTGTACAGCTTAATGGATTTGCAGTAAAGGAATGTCCGTGAAAGAAAGTTTTTAGCTTATCATCCGATAAATAGGCGTTGTATATCTCTTCTGTACAAGCCGTAATTCCTAAGGGCAATGTACCCCCAGTGAGTCCCTTACTCAAACAAATGATGTCGGGTTTATTAGCTAAATAATTACTGGCAAATAGTTTTCCTGTTCTACCAAAGCCAGTCATTACCTCGTCTGCAATACAAATGATATGATGCTCCTTGCAGGTAGATAACAACTGATCCATTAGGGCGACATCGTACATGACCAATCCTCCCGCACCTTGCACTAAAGGTTCATATATAAAAGCCGCAAGCTGGTCTTTATGGTCTGCAATGGTTTGCTTTAGCTGATGTATGTTATTGGCAGTAGGGGTATCAATAAATAATACATCAAATAATAATCCCTGAAAAGGTTTGGTAAATACACTACGGTCGCTCACACTCATTGCCCCAAATGTATCTCCATGATAAGCGTTATTGAAAGCAAGTATGGTAGTCCTTTTGGTATGTAATGGGTTGACACTTTGCACAGCATAATCATACTTATTCCACCAGTATTGCAACGACATTTTTATGGCTACTTCAGTCGAGGTACTCCCATTGTCGCTGTAAAATATTCTGGCAAAGTCTCCCGGTAGTTTAGGCAGCAACTGTTCTGCTAATGCTACTGCAGGTTCGTGTGTAAATCCTGCAAATATTACTTGCTCCAGCGTAAGTGCCTGTTCGTAAAGTCTTTTGGCAATATACTCATTTGCATGGCCATGGATGGTTACCCACCAGCTACTGATGGCATCTATATATTCCTTACCTTGCTCGTCGTATAAAATAGTGTTTTTGGCATGACTGATACCAACAGGCGCAGGCATATTTTTTTGAGGCGTAAATGGATGCCATATAACTTTCTTATCTCTTTCTATCAAGTTCATATGCCAATAGCTTTTAAACTTATATAAGAACCTTCTGGTTTTAGAATCCAGAAGGTTTAAATCATTATTCTTAAATACTATCTAAAACTTAACACTTAAAACCTACTACACTGGTTTATTCAAAGTCTGCCATAGCATATCTTTCAATTCCATAAGCCCCTGTTGTGCTAATGAAGAAATAAATATATGAGGTACTTTTTCTGGCAGTACACTACGGATAGCATCTTTCAATTCTTCATCCAGCATATCGCTTTTACTGATAGCTATTACAAAGTCTTTCAGCAGCATCTCCGGATTAAATTCATTCAATTCATTTTTCAGAATTTCAAATTCCTTTCTATGATCATCACAATCGGCAGGTATAAGAAACAACAGACAAGAGTTTCTTTCTATATGTCTCAGAAAACGGTGTCCAAGGCCTTTACCTTCAGCAGCACCTTCTATAATACCCGGTAAATCTGCTATACAGAAACTCTTATTATTTCTATACTCTACCATTCCCAATTGAGGTGTAAGCGTAGTGAAGGCGTAATTAGCAATCTTTGGTTTAGCGGCAGTTATTACTGATAGCAAAGTAGATTTACCAGCATTAGGAAATCCTACCATACCCACATCTGCCAGTACTTTAAGTTCCAGTATTTTCCATGCTTCTATTCCTTCTTCACCCGGTTGAGCATAATCGGGTACCTGATTGGTTGGAGTAGCAAAATTGGAATTACCCAATCCACCTCTACCACCTTTTATCCAGATAATCTCCTGACCATCTTCCAGTATCTCACCTTCTATTTCGCCCGTTACTTCATCTCTGGCTACAGTACCTAATGGAACTTCTATAATAATGTCTTTACCATTCTTACCGCTACGGTTATTCTTGCCACCATACTCACCGTTTTCGGCTAATATATTTTTAAAATAACGTAAGTGGAGTAGGGTCCATAGCTGCGAATTACCCCTAAGGATAATATGAGCACCACGGCCACCATCACCACCATCAGGTCCCCCTTTAGAAGTTAGTTTATCACGAAGAAAATGTCTGGCACCAGGGCCACCATGTCCACTTCTACAGAAGATTCTTATGTAATCAATAAAGTTTTTATCCGACACTATTATATTTTTGAAGAAGGCGAAGGTAACGAGGAATGCAAATATAGAATGGTTAATGTTGCATTTTGAACAATAATTGAACACCTAAACCAGTTAAATATAGCCCATTATTAATATTGTTCCATCATTTCATCTCCCTTCAAAACCCACTCAAACCCCTGTATTTATTATTAATTCATGTATTTCTCCTGTCTCCTGTCTCCTAACTCCTCTCTCCATATTTATTCTTTACGCTCCTCATTAATCCTTTTAAGCTATTTTTACCCGCTTCTAAAAAGGCACAATTACAACAAATACTACTTTTATGTTATACTCCATGACCGGTTTTGGTAGAGCTGAACAAACCATTGGCGAAAAGACTTTTATGGTTGAAATCAAGTCGCTTAATGGTAAACAATTTGATATCAGACTACAGATTCCGCCATTATTACGTCCATTAGAGTTTGATATTCGTAGTGCATTGAGCGAAACCCTGGAGCGAGGTAGTGTAGAGTGTATTGTAACCCTTAAACAAAATGGTGCATCCAAACCAGTAGTGGTAAATACCGAATTACTAAAGGCTTATTACGAGTCTGTAGTAAAGGTAGCTGCCGAACTGAATGCCGATACCGATCATTTGTTAGCAGCCATTCTTCGCTTGCCCGAGGTAGTTGCCAATACCACCGATTCGTTAAATGAGGAGGAAGCAATAGCCTTCAAAAAGTTGTTGAAACAAGCCATAAAAGCGGTAGATGAACATCGTTTAAACGAAGGCGCCGTTCTGGAGAATGACTTATTGGAACGTATAACCAATATTGAAAAATTGCAGGTTCAGGTAGCAGAACTGGAACCTAATAGAAGAAATAAAATAAAGGATAACCTGCAGAAGTTGCTGGAAGAAAGAGTAGGAAAAGAAAACTATGATGGCAACAGACTGGAACAGGAATTGATTTATTATATCGAAAGAATAGATATTAGCGAAGAGCAGGTAAGATTAAAAAATCACTGCGATTATTTCCGCAATATCCTACAGGATAAAGAAAAAGGGAAGGGCAAAAAGCTATCCTTTATTTTACAGGAGTTTGGAAGAGAAATTAATACCACTGGTTCCAAAGCCAATGACGCCGAAATACAGAA
>CANFLJ010000315.1 GCA_947447815.1 Chitinophagaceae bacterium
CGCTAATTAGTTAATCTAGAGGGTCGGGTTGGCTTCTTTACACCTAAAACCCTCCGGCACTTTCTTTTTTTGCTCCACTACCACATTTCTTTCAATTACTGGTTACTTTTTTAGTCCACTAGCGTCACGGTTTCAATTACTAGCACATTGCTTTCAAATACTGGCTACTTTTTTCGTCCACTAACGTTACGCTTTACTCCACTAACACATTTCCTTCAAATACTAGCGTTTTTTTCACCCTACTAGCTCCACGCTTTCGTCCACGGTCAATTATCTTTAAATTACTAGCCACAATACTTTTATTACAACCGCAAGCTCTATATATACCTTTTATTTTTTAATAACTTCTACATAATTGTATTCTTTATTTTTTCTTTTTTTAGTATTTAGTTTTTTATCATCCTTGTATTTTGTCTTTATCCCTGTTATTCCTCCCTCTTTTATCTATTAGATAGGAGTTTTACTGTTAATCTTTAGCTCAATTCATACCCCTCATTTTTCCTTTTAGATACAAAACCACCAATACATGACGAATGTCATAACACATGACATCATTGGACATATTTATCGCTTATTTAAAGACTATGTTTACATGCTTTCCATTCAGGATAGCAGATAAATTAAAATGATATGCCAAGTAAATTAACTGCCCTACAGGCAGCAAAAGTTAAAGAGATTGATATAGCAGGAAATTTCTTTGTTATCCCTAAAAATAAAGCAATTTTAGATGCTTATGTCCCAGCTAAAAATGAGTGTTCAGAATATGCAATAAACTTGGCATTACTAAAGACCCTCATTCCCAAAAAAGATTACGATGCTATCACAGGTATTATCTCATCAAATACAGATTTAAAGGTAGTCATTGCAGAATCTGTTCAGGAAATCGCTCATACTACTATTGCTTATTGTACTAAAGAAAACAAGACAGGCCTTGCTGCATCTTTTCATATCTCATCTTGGGATGTAATTAAACTTAAACAAGAAGATGTACTACCTTTAGTAGTCCGAATTTCAAAGGCGCTTACTCCACTATTAACGGATGTAAAGTTTATGGAGTACGAAATTACTGCACCAATCCTTGCTTCCTTAATGAGCAATGCAGTTGCTTACGATGATAGCATTGGTTCTACAGGTACTTCCTCCAACGAGGCTAGTGCGGCCAACGTCAATATCGATATTTTAACCAAAACTATGTTGGGTCAGATTCACCAATTACAATTATTAAATGCTCGTAACAAAAATACGCAGCCAGAATTTTATAATGCACTCATCTCAAATACAAAAACACAGTACCCTGCTACTCGTTCTACAGGTATTCAAGGATATGTATTAAACAAATTTGGCAAAGGAATACCCAATCTTCGGGTAAATATTGTAGATACAAACTTATTTGCAATTACTGATAAAGATGGTTTTTACAGCTTCCTAAAACTAACAATAGGTACATACAGCCTTCAAACAAGCAACGAAGGTGGCGATTCCGATTTACACGAAGTGGTAGTATTATACCGTCACATCACCACACAGGATTTCAGTTTATAAACTAAATAATAACTAACTAAAAAAATCCCTCAGCAAATCAAATTGCTGAGGGATTTTTTTCTCCTATCTCCTGTATTCATTATCAAATTTTCAAATCATCAAATTATAACATTTGTATTCTCCTACCTCCCCTTCACCATGTAGTGTACCGCCAGATAGCCGCCAACTGCTACAATAGTGAGTACCAGTATGGCTATTATTATCCAGTTGATGTCCAGTGGTTTATGTTTTTGTAACCTTTTCTTTTGCTGACTGGTAAGGGTTTTTAAATGCTGGTTCAGATCGCCTACTATGTCCGACAGATCATCTTTATTTTCCAGTTCGGACAAACCTTCGGCAGCATCGCCAATAAACAAAGAGGAAGCCATGGCCTCTTCTACCTTTCGGGTATCTTCGGCCGACAGTTTGCCTTCGGTATATAGCAACAACATTTCATCGCTGATACTATCGGGTACTATGTTTTTATGTTGGTCCATTATTTATTCCCCTTCATTTTCTTGTCCATTAATATCTTCAGATTCCGCTTGCCATTCTGGATATAGCTTTTTACTTTCATCAACTCAAAGCCTGTAGTATTGGCAATATCCAGGTAACTTTTGTCTTCCAGATAGAACAAAGTAATACAAATTTGTTGCTCCTCCGACAATTCCGTTACCGATTCTTTTAAAAGAACAATATCTTTTTCTTTGTGTAATAAGTCTGCAATATCCAGATCTTCCTGCGAAGAAATATCTGGCATATCTTCTTTCAGAATCACCTTACCCTTGCTACGCAACTGCATCAGACAATGATTTTTTGCTACCAGGTATATCCAGCTTTTAAAATAGGTAACCTTATATTTTGCCAGCTCGGTTATAGCTTTCAGAAATACCTGTTGCACGGCATCTTTAGCCTGAGCTTCGTTCTTCAGATATTTCATACAGGTACCAAACAGCAACAAAGTATAGCGCTCCAGCAAGGCACCCAGCCACTCGTTGTTGCCAGATTCGTAAAACCTGTTCAGCAGTTCTTCATCGGTAATATGGGTGTAATCCTTTATCAAATCTGTTTGTTATAATCTTGAGTCGTGATAATGCAATTTACTGTTTAGATGCAGAGTGGTTGATAATCCATAAAATTAATTAACGAATTAGCAGATTGAATACAAATACAAAGCCGCAGAGAAAGAAGAAAATGAGGTAAGAGAGTCCCGAAAATATAGTTACCGGTTGATAGTAACTGGTAACCTAAAAAATGCAACTTGTATTATGTATTACTTTGTGCCTCTGTTCCTCGTTGCCTTTGTACCTTGTATTACTATTACCTCATTGCCTTGTATTTGTATTCATTATCAAATTATCATATTAGCTAATCAGCACATTAATCTTTAGTGCTTACACCTCTAAACTGATGCACTGTTTCTTTAAACAATACATTGAATGTAGTAAGGGTACCATAACTAGCAGTTATGTACTGCTGCATATCTACCTTTTCTTCATCAGTAAGTCCTTTGTGAGAATTAATTTTTTGCTCTATCAATCTTAGTCTGTCTCTTACCATTACAATCTTGTGAAAGAAAGTTTCGATAGGAATTTCTTTCGATTGAAGATCAGCATCAAAAGGCTTCAATACCATGGTGCCTCTATTCCA
>CANFLJ010000316.1 GCA_947447815.1 Chitinophagaceae bacterium
CCTGCTCAAGCACGTGCAGTATATCTGGAGGTATTTGCTAAGGGATCAATTGCAAATTTACCACTAACGATATTTCATGTAAATGGAACTAAAACGGATGTGATGTTTAATGGATCGGTATACAGCAGTAAAGATGGGGAGGTGAAAGGCGTTGTAATTGTTGCGAGGAATATAGCTGAATATAAATCGGCTATTGATTTGAAGAACGCGAACAAAGAATTGATTTTTCAGAATTTAGAAAAAGAACAAAGGGCTGCAGAGTTAATTATTGCCAATAAGGAACTTGCTTTTCAGAATGATGAGAAGGAAAAAAGAGCGGCAGAGTTAATTATTGCCAATGCTGAATTGATATATCAAAACAATGAAAAGGAGCAACGTGCGGCAGAATTAATTATTGCTAATAATGAACTTGCTTTTCAAAATGATGAGAAAGAAAAACGTGCAGCAGAGTTGATTATTGCTAATAATGAACTTGTGTTTCAAAACAACGAGAAAGAAAAACGTGCTGCTGAATTAATTATAGCCAACAAAGAGCTTGCTTTTCAAAATACTGAGAAAGAAAAGCGTGCGGCTGAGTTAAACATAGCGAATGAAGAACTTGTTTATCAAAATGATGAGAAGGAAAAACGTGCAGCTGAACTGATTATTGCAAATGAAGAGCTGATATTTCAAAATGATGAAAAAGAGCAACGAGCTGCGGAATTAATTATTGCGGATAAAGAGCTGGATTTTCAGCATGAAGAGAAACTGAAAAGAGAAAAGGATACTATTGAACTTCAAGCCACCTCTAACTCTTTGAAATTAGCTTCACAATATGCAAGAAGTTTGATAGAGGCAAGCCTGGATCCATTGTTTACCATTAGTATGGAGGGTAAGATTATGGACATTAATAATGCTTCTATTAATGTAACAGGCAAAACAAGAGAGCAACTAATTGGGTCTGATTTTTTTGACTACTTTACTGATCCGGATAAAGCAAGGGAGGGTTATAAGCAAGTATTTTTGAAGGGGTTTGTAGCTGATTATCCGCTAACCATTACGGATGATAAACTAACGGATGTTTTATTTAATGGATCGGTGTATAAAGATGAAGCGGGCAATGTATTGGGTATTGTAGTAGTGGCAAGAGATATAACCGATCAAAAAAGAATAGCAAAGGAATTGACTGAAGCGATTGTGTTTGCAGAATTAGCTGTTGGCATTGCTGAGGAAGCTAAAATAAAAGCAGAAAGTGCTACGCTTATTGCAGAGACAGCCGTTAAATCGAAACAACAGTTTCTATCGAATATGAGTCATGAAATTCGTACTCCTATGAATGCAATTATAGGGTTTACAAAAGTGCTTCTGAAGACAGAAATTACTACTAAACAAAATGAGTATCTACAGGCCATTAAGTTGAGTGGTGATGCCTTAATTGTATTAATTAATGACATTCTGGATTTAGCGAAAGTTGATGCGGGTAAAATGCTATTTGAAAAGACGCCTTTTAGATTAACAATGTCTATTTCATCAATGTTGCATTTGTTTGAACCTAAAATAAGAGAGAAGAACATTGAACTAGTAAAAGTATATGATTATAATATTCCTGAAGTATTGGTAGGCGACCCTGTAAGGTTGCATCAGATAATTTTAAATCTGGTAAGTAATGCCGTGAAATTTACCAACAAAGGAAAAATCACGGTGAGTGTGAATATATTGAACGAGGATGAAAATATTATTACTATTGAATTCTCCATTAGAGATACTGGTATAGGTATTGCTGAAAATAAACTGGAGCGGATATTCGATAATTTTCAGCAAGCTTCGAGCGGTACTTCCCGCTTGTATGGAGGGACTGGTTTAGGGTTAGCTATTGTGAAGCAATTAGTAGAAGCTCAGGATGGGAAAATAGACGTGACCAGCAAAGAAGGTAAGGGGTCGAATTTTACTTTTTCATTGACTTTTCAGAAAACAAAAGCTAAAGCTGATTATGATTCTGAACTCTTTATGCTGGATAAAGAAATTAAAAATATTAAAGTATTAGTAGCGGAAGATATACAACTTAATCAACTTCTGATGAGAACCTTACTGGAAGATTTTGGGTTTGAATGTGATATTGCGGACAACGGGAAAAAAGCGGTAGAAATGTTGAGGAAGGATCATTATGATATTGTATTGATGGACTTACAGATGCCAGAAATGAATGGCTTTGAAGCAACTAATTATATTAGAAATTTTCTGAATAATGATATCCCTATAATAGCGCTGACTGCAGATGTTACTACCGTAGATGTGGCTAAATGTAAAGAAGTAGGGATGAATGATTATATAGCAAAGCCTGTAGATGAAAAACTACTATATACTAAGATTGTTGGTTTTGTAAAAAAGCCAATACTAATTGAAGAAGTATTAGAAGAAGAAATAGTTCAGAAAATAATAAAATATACCGATTTGGATTATTTGATTCGCAGGACAAAATCAAATCCGGTATTGATGATGGAAATGATTTCCTTATACCTTGAGCAGACTCCACCTTTAATTACTGCTATGAAATTGAGTTGGAAAGAAAAGGACTGGCCCTCCTTGTATGCAACTATTCATAAAATGATTCCTTCTTTTTCTATCATGGGCATCAGTTCTGATATTGAAAATATGGCTAAGAAAGTGCAGGATTTTGCAAGGTCGCAAGAACAGACAGAAGGAATTCATGATATGGTAATAGAACTAGAGAATGTATGTAAACAAGCCTGCACAGAGCTTGAAATTGAATATATTAATATGAAAAATAATAAAAAATGAAAACGATAAAAAAGACAAAATTGTTTCTGGTAGATGATGATGCATTATACCTGAAAATGCTGGAGAATGATTTTAAAAACAGTGATGATTTTGAAATAGAAACCTACTCCACAGGAGAAGAATGTGTTGCCAATCTGGGCAATAATCCTGATATAATTGTATTAGATTATTATCTTGATGGAATAAATAAGTCTGCGATGAATGGGATGGATACGTTAGATAGAATTAAAATAGAATATCCAACTCTTCCAGTTATCATGCTATCTTCTCAGGATAGTATTGAGGTTGCGATAGATTGTATGCACCACAAGGCGACTGATTATGTGGTGAAAAGTGAAACAGCTTTTGTTCGTTTACAAAAGATTGTAACTAATATACTGATGTACAATAA
>CANFLJ010000317.1 GCA_947447815.1 Chitinophagaceae bacterium
AAACAGGAGCTAAAGAATGAATAATCAAACAACAATTACTAAAAAAGAAAAGGCGAAAAAAGTTATAATCGATCCTCGTTTAAAGTTGTGTATCTATAGTTTATTCGAGAAAGAATCGCAGGTAATTATTAAGTGTTCTTACAAAGCCACTTACGATGGCGAAAGTATCAGAATCAGCAAATCTACTTTTCTGGTTCCCCATGGTTACAATCTTTATACCAGTCGTTTAATATATGCTCATAATATAAGTATGTATCCAGAATGGACTCTATTAAAAGCAGGAGCTGAATTTAATTTCACCTTAGTATTCTCGAGTCTTCCTAAAGATTGTAAGTCCTTCGATCTCATAGAAAACATCGCAACATCAGGAGCAATTATTATCAGAGATATTCAAAGAAACGATACTGATATTTACAATTTAATGGTACCCAATGAAGAAGTGTAGTCTAAGTTTAAATGAAACAGAAAATAGTGCAGCCAGAAAAGCAACTAAAACCAATAATCTGAAAAATGAATGGTTAATTAAGGATGAAAATGGAATGATAATAGAAATCAAGGATATATTCCAATCAGGTATAGATAAAGAAACTATTAAAAGCTTAGAAACTAAAATGTACGATGTTGATTCAGATATTGTATTCAAACCTGTAACAGAGACATTCATAGACACCCCGTTAAACATCAGTACTTATGAAACCCTTTGTCAGTTAGCAATATCTGTGGATGATTACGAACCGTATAATGCTGAACAGAGGAGCTATTTATTATTATGGCTCGAATCTTATTCTTATCTCTATTCTTTTATCAAAGAAAGTGAACATGAATTAACATCAAGTACAATAGCGGTAACATTTGTAGAAAAATTTCAGAAGGTAGAGAAAGTAATAAAATACCATTCCTTACTTAGAATATTGAATGGCATAATAAATTGTAAATCAAAATAAAACAGATAAAATGGAATGTATAAAAAAACTAACAGAATGTATTTCAGATATTGAATTAGACGAGTACCTTGCCGAAGGATGGTATCGGCTGCATCAATCAATGTTTACAACCGATGAAATGTATGACAACTCCATTACAAGATTGATGTTTTGGCTTAGAGTAAATGTACCAGAGGTAGTATATAAAAAGAAACAAAAACGTATTTATAAAAAAACAGCTTCATTCTCTATCGAAATTAGTGATTGGTGTTTAACAGAGGAAATAGAAAAACTCTGGGAAAAGTATATAGGGCAAGTCAATTTCTTTGCATGTGGTTCTGCAGAATATTATTTATTAGGAGATGTCGGCAACAATACTAAAAACTGCTTTAATACAAAGATGATTACCATCCGTGATAATGGAAAATTAATTGCGGTAGGTTACTTCGATATAGCAGGCAATTCTGTAGCATCAATCCTTCATTTTTACGACCACGATTATAAGAAATATAGTCTTGGCAAATATCTGATGTTATTAGAGGTAGATTATGCACGACAACACAATAAAGAATTCTATTATACAGGGTACATTGCAATTTGTATAGATAAATTTGATTACAAACTATTTTGTGACATAAATGCTACAGAAGTTTATTTGCCTTGGGATGATAAATGGGTAAAATGGAATTCAATTAGTAAGGAAGGATTACAGAATACATACTTTGGATTTGATGATGAATTGCTTAAAGAACTGGATGAACTTGCTTTGAATAAAGATTCTAAATGTATAACTTTGGAATTACCAAATATCAAAAAAAATATTACAATTGATAACCATAAAAATAGGCAAAAAAAGTGATGGTAGTTTAGTCAATAAAAACCTATCTAGTTTACCAAATTTGTTTGTTTCCTATCAGACTAACAACGAATTTAATCATTTTGTTAATCAGATTATTACCGCTAATCTATTGTATCAATGCCTCGTTATTTCAAAACAAAATATACCTTCAATAACTACAGCCGTATTAGAAACCTATTTTTATGACAATCCAGAAGCTGGTACTATTCTAAACAGAAATTCCATTTTCAGTACGCAATATAAATTATTGCAAAGAGCAAAAAGGAAGAAGAACAATAAAAATATTAGTCTAATAATTATTGACGATATATGGCAGGTTGTTCCTAAGTTAAAAAACAATAGCGCAAAACAATTCAAACAACTTTTAAATGAAGGTTCATCTTTCGGATTTTATTTTATAATAGGAAGTTCTATGCCATACAGAAATCTTTTGCTACAATTAATGACGGATAGAAAAGAAGGAAATAAAAGTGGAGTTATAAATCAAATTGGAGCTGAAATGATTTTCAACATTGATGGTATGATATTCTTTAGAGAAAGAAATGAAATTAATTTCATTACATATTATCCCTGACAGAAAATAGTTTTAAATAAATAAAAATTTATGATGATAGAAACAAGAATAAAAATCAAATATGTTTATACAAAGCTGGAGGATGAATATATCGAAAATTATTTGCCTGTTCCTGAAATAGAGCTGCCTTGTGCAATAACTAAAAAGGAAAACTTCGGAGCTGTTATAGAATTCAAATTCACCTATCCTGGATATCATAAAGAAGTGGAAATTAAATACGACACTTATGATTTACTAAGGAAAGAAGAACCTTTTATTTCTTACGATCCTGATTCATATAACATAAGATTATGGGAAGCTATTATAAAAGGAGACAATTCTTTATTTATCATGGGCTACTTCATGGTTTTTGATGTAAATGAAAGAATGGATGATTTTTCTTTTATTATCAATTTAGAATCGCCAGATGTGAAAGGTATTATCCCAAAGTGCTTAAATCTTTGGGAATTATGATTTAAAAATTAAAGTACTCAAATTTGTGTATTGGATCTTGTTTGTCCAACATCTACAGACTATGCCACTGCAATAGCAAATCTTAGACTTGCAATTATATAAAAGCCTATCCTGAGTAGTAGTAGGATTAAATTAATTCCCAACTTCACCTCCCATTTTTTACTTTTATTCCGCCACCTACGGGGCTTCAAAAACATACCTAACCAATTTTCCTACCAATAGTCCGTACCTAAGGCACTCAATACATCTTTACAGGTATACACTTAACTACAGTCCCCAAAGTCCCCATAGTCCCTACTGTATTGTATTTAACATACTCCACGTTCAATAGAATAGGGCCAAAAAGAGCCCGCAGA
>CANFLJ010000318.1 GCA_947447815.1 Chitinophagaceae bacterium
AATTATCCAAATATTACTTCCCCCACTATATTTGCCGCAAACGATTGAGAGATGGACATTAAAAATAATGTATTAGAGACTATTGGAAACACGCCACTGATCAGGTTGAATAATGTAACAAAAGGACTTCCTTGCACAGTAGTAGCCAAGGTAGATTATTTTAATCCAGGCAATTCCATTAAAGACAGAATGGCATTGAAAATGGTAGAAGTTGCAGAGCAGGAAGGCAAGCTAAAACCAGGTGGTACTATTATAGAAGGCACTAGTGGCAATACTGGTATGGGTCTTGCATTAGCTGCTATCGTAAAGGGTTACAAATGTATTTTTGTTACTACAGATAAACAGTCTAAAGAGAAGGCTGATGTACTGAAAGCAGTAGGTGCCGAGGTAATTGTTTGTCCTACCAACGTGATGCCCGAAGATCCTGCAAGTTACTATAGTGTTGCTAAAAGACTGGCTACAGAAGTACCTAATTCTTATCACTTTAATCAATATGATAATCTGGCTAACCGCCTTGCTCATTACGAAAGTACAGGGCCAGAAATATGGGAGCAGACTGATGGTAAAATTACCCACTTTGTATGTACTGCTGGTACCGGTGGAACCATTACGGGTACGGCACAATATTTAAAAGAAAAGAATCCTAATATTCAGATATGGGCTATAGATGTGTATGGATCGTTGCTTACCCATTATTATAGAACCGGGGAAGTGGATATGAGCTATGTACACCCTTATATCAGCGAAGGCTTTGGCGAAGATTTTGTGCCTAAGAATTACGATATGAGTGTGATAGATTATTTTGAACAGGTAACCGATAAAGACGGTGCTATCATGGCCAGAAGGATAGCTAAAGAAGAAGGTCTTTTTTGTGGATACAGTGCCGGTAGTTGCTTGCAGGGATTGATGCAATTGAAAGATAAACTTAAGAAAGACGACCTGGTAGTATGTGTGTTTCACGATCATGGCAGCAGGTATGTGGGCAAGATATACAATGATGAGTGGATGATGGAAAGAGGCTTTCTGGAAGTGAAAACATTTAAGGATATTGTAAGCGGAAGATCGAACCAGAAGCTGGTAACGGTAGACATTAGTAATACAGTAGCAGAAGCAGTATCGTTGATGAAGAAGTACGATATAGAGCAAATACCGGTAATGGAAAACAGAGTGGTAGTAGGTGCTATAAGTGAGGGCGGATTATTCCAGAAAATATTCTCAAACCCAGAAATTAAAAATGCACCGGTAACAGAAGTGTTGGAACAAGCTTATCCTTTGGTAGACTTTGAAACGCCGGTGGAAAGACTGAGCAGTCTGATAACGAAAGAGAATGGTGCTGTACTGGCAAAAGACGAAAGTGGTGCTTATCATATTGTAACAAAGTATGATGTGATACAGAGCCTGACAAAGTAATGCAAATGTGATAATTTGATGATATGACAATTTGATAATGAATACAAAAAGATAGGAAGTAAACAGGAGTTAGGAGTCAGGAGAATACAAATCAAATTAACTAATACATAAAGGAGTCGTAAGGGATACTAGCTAAGTATAACTTACGGCTCTTTTGTTATATAATGCTTAGATGTGTTACAGTATTATGCTAACCTCCTGCACTGTAAACAATAAATACATTTGCCGCAGAGAAGGGAGAAAAGGAGGGCATTTATCAAGATAATTAAGCACAAAATTTATAGATGTATTATTCTGACTCCTGTCTCCTACCTCCTATCTTCTGTAATCTTTACTACAAAATACATTCGCCGCAGAGAAGGGAGAAAAGGAGGGCATATTATCAAGATAATTAAGCACAAAATTTAAAGATGTATTATTCTGACTACTGTCTCCTACCTCCTATCTCCTAAAAACTCGACTGAAAACAAGCTCAAGCCTTATCCAATTTGAAGCGACTAAATATTATTTCCCCATCATCAGTTCCTTTTTTTTACTTTTGGCTTTTTACATTTATATATACTCCATAAAATGTTTGAATTCCCTCAACAGACTAAGTTTTACAGCGGCAAAGTACGCGACGTTTATACCATTGCAGACAAGTGGCTGGTAATGATAGCAAGCAACCGTATATCGGCTTTTGATGTGATACTTCCAGAGCCTATTCCCTACAAAGGGCAGGTGCTTAATCAGATAGCAGAATACATGTTGAATGCAACAGAAGATATCTGTCCTAACTGGCTTATCCACTCGCCTGCACCAAGTGTAAGCGTTGGTAATTTGTGTACCCCTTTCAAGATAGAGATGGTAGTAAGAGGCAATCTTACAGGGCATGCATGGCGTACCTACAGTGCCGGAATCAGAACGCTTTGCGGTATTACTATGCCAGAAGGAATGAGAGAGAATGATTATTTTACCAACCCTATTATAACGCCTTCTACCAAGGCTGCCGTAGGGCATGATGAAGACATCAGTAAAGAAGATATTATAGCAAATGGCTTAGCAACTGCAGCAGATTGGGATCAACTGGAAAAATATGCATTAGCGCTCTTTGCAAGAGGGAAAGAAATTGCTGCAAAAAGAGGTTTAATACTGGTAGATACCAAGTACGAATTTGGAAAGATTGGCGATACCATTTATCTGATGGATGAAATACATACACCTGATAGTTCCAGATACTTTTATACAGATGGATTTGAAGAAAGACTGGCTAAAGGAGAGAAACAAAAACAACTGAGTAAGGAGTTTGTAAGAGAATGGCTGATAGCGAACAATTTTATGGGTAAAGAAGGACAAGTAGTTCCTGAAATGACTGCCGAATGGGTGAAAACTATATCCGAACGTTATATAGAGTTGTACGAACAGATAACAGGAGAAACCTTTATTCCATCTACTCATACCAACGACGATATTTATAAGGCAGTAACAGAAAGCATAAAGAAATTATCTATTTAAAATTTTCTGTGCTTTATTTGCACAAATTTTAGAAAGATGAAAAAAATAAGATTAGCACTTACAGTTGTTGTAATGGGCTCATTAATGGTACTAGCATCCTGCTCTGGATCAAAGAACACGCAGGTAGAAGCAAAGCATTCTACTGTAAAGGGAACCTGGATTCTGAATAATATCACCTATACCGGTGTACCTGCAGGACAGAAGATAAAGCTTACTTTATTAGGGGAAGGAAATGAGGCCTGTCTGGCAGGAAG
>CANFLJ010000319.1 GCA_947447815.1 Chitinophagaceae bacterium
TAGCGTATACATATAAGTTTGGTCAATCAGGTGCTTTTACTACAGGTTGCTCAGATAATGTAAGTATATTCAAATCCGATAGTGCCTGGTTTCAATTCTGGCTGATTGACAAAAACAGCAACTCCAGTGATACTATTTCCTCACCAATGGTATTCCTGAATCAATAATTGATTAACTCATTATAGACAACATTATCCATTATCAATTACCTTAACCCCTTCATTATTAATAGTGGTAAGATAAGTGTGATAGTCTAATCCTATTTTGTTGTAAATATCTTTCATTACGCCTTCTACTGCTTCAGCATCCTTTTGTGTTTTACTCAACATAAATATTGATGGTCCTGAACCAGATATACCTCCACCAAGTGCTCCAGCTTCCTTACAGAATCTTTTTACATCATTAAAGCCAGGTATCAGTATACTTCTTACTGGTTCTATAATTACATCTTCCAGACTTCTTCCAATCAGGTCGTAGTCGTGTTTTAATAAACCAGCTACCAGCCCTGCTATGTTTCCCCACTGTTTTATAGCATCTTTTAAAAGTACGGTATGCTTCAATATTTGTCGGGCATCAGATGTTCTTACTTCTATCTGTGGATGTACAATGGTTACAAATAATTCAGGAGGTTTAATAGGAACGATATCCAAAGGGAATATAGAACGGATAAGTGTTACACCACCATAAATGGCAGGAGCAATATTATCAGCATGTTTTACACCACTTGCAACCTTCTCGCCAAACATAGCAAACTGCACTAGGTCCTCATTATTATATCTTTTGCCAAGTAGTTCATTAGCAGCTACCACAGCGCCAGCAGCACTTGCAGCACTACTACCAATGCCACTACCCGGTTTTATCTGTTTCTTACTGGTTAATATTAATCCTTTTGCATCAGGTGTTTTTTCCAGTAAAGCCAGCAGAGCAGCACCGCTTACATTCTTCTCTGCATCGGTGGGTAAATCATATTCATCTTCATTGATAATATGTACACCTGGTTCATCGGTAAGGGCTACGCTCAATAAATCGGATGGTGCATTAACCGCAAAGCCAAGTATATCGAAACCGCAAACCATATTGGCTACAGTAGCAGGACTACTAACAGTAACTTTCTTGCCAATTGCTTTTGCCGTTATTTCTTTTTGAGTACTCATTTAATTTCTTTGTAATTAGGACTAAATTTTATCAGAAAATCAAGGTGCTACACGAATGATATCTGCAAATACACCACTTGCTGTTACGTCGGCACCTGCACCTGCTCCCTTTACCACCAATGGTTGTTCTGGGTAACGTTTGGTGTAGAATAATACAATATTATCCTTGCCATATAAATGGAAGAAATCGCTTTCTGCTGGTACGTGTTGCAAGCCAACTGCTGCTTTCCCATTTTCGTATGAGGCAACAAATTTCAGCTTGCAGTTTTCTGCAGATGCAGCATCGTACAACGCTTTGAAATGTGCTTCATGTTTTTCCATCTCGCCATAAAAATCTTCTACAGATCCATCAAAGCAAGAGGCAGGTAAAAATCCATTATTAGTAATGTCGGTCATCTCTATAAGCTGTCCTGCTTCACGGGCAAGAATCAATATCTTTCTCATTACATCAGTGCCACCAAGGTCCAGTCTTGGATCTGGTTCTGTGTATCCTTCTTTTTGTGCCTGTCTTACTACAGAAGCAAAGGTTTGTTTGCCATCATAATTATTAAACACAAAGTTTAATGTACCCGATAGTACAGCCTGGATTTTAGTAATCTTATCACCACTTCTTACCAGGTCATTCAGGGTGCCTATTACTGGCAAACTTGCTCCTACATTAGTTTCAAAAAGGAACTTAGCATTATATTCTTTAGCAGTAGCTTTTAGTTTTAGATAGTTCTCTAAAGACGATGCCGCAGCTATCTTATTACATGCCACAACAGAAATACTTTTTTGTAATAGTTTGTTATACTGTAAAGCTACTTCTTCGTTGCCCGTTACATCTACATATACACTATTACGTAAGTTATGGTCTATAATTATTTTAGTCAGTTCAGCTATATTGGTAGGCTCTCCTTTCTTCTGCAAATCTTCCTGCCAGTTCGTTAGGTTAATGCCATCTTTTCTAATCAAAGTTTTCTTACTGTTGCTTATACCAACTATTCTCAACTGAAGGTTCAATTCACTCAACAGATATTCTTCCTGTTGTTTTAATTGTTCCAGCAATTTACCGCCTACATTACCTACTCCAACAATAAATACATTCAACTGTTTATTGGTAGATTCAAAGAATGCTTCGTGCAAAACGTTTACCCCTTTCTTAGCATCCGTTTGCGAGATAACTGCAGAAATGTTTTTCTCCGAAGACCCTTGCGCTATGGCTCTGATATTGATACCGTTTCTTCCAAGAGCAGTAAACATTCTGCCACTGATACCCGGATGGCTTTTCATATTATCACCTACTACGGCAATGATAGAAAGCTCATGCTCTACTTTAATTGGTTCCAGCTTATTGGTCAGTATTTCTATCTCAAAAGTATGGTCAATAGCTTTCTTTGCTCTTGCAGCATCTGCGGTATTGATGGCCACAGAAATAGAATGCTCAGAAGAACTTTGTGTAATCAGAATTACATTTATTTTTTCATGAGCCAGCGATTCAAATAATCTTTTCGAGAAACCAGGTATACCTACCATGCCACTTCCTTCCAGACTTAATAAAGTTAGTTTATCGATACTGGAAATACCAGTAACTATATCGTGACTCACTTTCGATACATCACTTTCTATAAGGGTGCCATAATCTGCAGGAGCAAAAGTGTTTTTTATCCATATAGGAATACTCTTCTGCATTGCAGGTTGAATGGTTGGAGGGTAGATAACTTTGGCACCAAAATGCGACAATTCCATGGCCTCTTTATAAGATATATGAGGGATAGGTTTTGCATTACTTACCCATCTTGGGTCGGCGGTCATCATGCCCGATACATCGGTCCAAATTTCCAGTGTTTCGGCATTAATAGCTGCTGCAAAAATGGCAGCAGTATAATCCGAACCTCCTCTACCCAATGTGGTAGTTTGTCCTTTACTATCACTTGCTATAAAACCAGGGGCAATGTATAATTTTGAGGCAGTAAACTGAATAGCCTTTCTGATGTGCTGATTAGTCGATTCAAA
>CANFLJ010000320.1 GCA_947447815.1 Chitinophagaceae bacterium
AGCGAAGCAGACTTGAAAATTCCGGAAGCCATTCATTCAGAAAAAATATTGTACTGGGGTTTCCTGATTACCATACTGGGTCTGTTCTTTGGTGTTTATCAATTTAAAAAAGTAAAGAGTCTTCCTGCACATAGAACCATGCTGGAAATAGGAGATGTTATCTATCAGACATGTGGTGCTTATTTAAAACAACAAGGCAAATTTCTTGCTATTCTATTTGTATTTATAGGTGCTGCCGTTGCGGGATATTTTGGGTTTCTGGCCAAAGATCATGATGGACATGCTCTTTTTGGACCTGGTGGTGTATTACTTATTTTAAGTTGGACAGTAATTGGTATTCTCGGCTCTTATTCAGTTGCCGCTTTCGGTATCAGAATGAACACTTTAGCGAATGCCCGTATGGCTTTTGCTTCTTTAAAAAGAAAGCCATTGAACCTACTTAAAATACCATTGAATGCAGGTATGAGTATTGGTGTAGTGCTTATTTGTGTAGAGCTGATGATGATGCTTATTATATTATTACTTATGCCTTCCAACTTGGCAGGAGCCTGTTTTATTGGCTTTGCAATAGGCGAATCGCTAGGTGCATCTGCTCTTAGAATTGCCGGTGGTATTTTTACCAAGATTGCCGATATAGGTTCCGATCTGATGAAGGTAGTATTTAAAATTGGAGAAGATGATCCTCGTAATCCGGGTGTAATAGCAGACTGTGCTGGTGATAATGCCGGAGATTCTGTGGGCCCTACTGCTGATGGTTTTGAAACTTATGGCGTAACTGGTGTTGCCCTTATCTCCTTTATATTATTGGCCGTTGGTGGCGATGCTTTACACATGAATCCGATAGTTACCGGAAGTATTCAAACAGCATTATTAGTATGGATATTTGTTATGCGCATCCTGATGGTGATTACATCGGTAGTAGCTTTCTGGATCAACAGTTTTATCAGCGAAGCATTATACAGTAAAAAAGAAGATATAGATTTCGAAGCGCCCCTTACTCAGTTGGTATGGATTACTTCTATCTTATCTATTATAGTAACTTTTGTGGTGAGCAAAATAATGATTCCAGAGATAAATGGCAACCCTAATATGTGGTGGATACTGGCAACCATTATTAGTTGTGGAACCTTTGGTGCAGCCATCATTCCAGAGTTTACCAAGATCTTTACTTCACCAAAATCTACCCACGTACAAGAGATAGTAAGTGCGGGTAAAGAAGGCGGCGCATCGCTTGTTATTCTTTCCGGATTAGTTGCAGGAAATTTCTCTGCTTTCTGGCAAGGGTTAGTATTTTTTGTACTCATGTTTGGTGCCTACTTTGCCAGTACATTTGGCTTGGATGCATTCATGATTTATCCTTCTATTTTCGCTTTCGGTTTAGTAGCTTTTGGTATGCTGGGTATGGGACCTGTAACCATTGCTGTAGATAGCTACGGCCCTGTAACCGATAATGCTCAATCGGTATATGAATTATCATTGATAGAAGAAGTACCTAACGTAGATGCCGAAATAGAAAGAGACTTTGGATTTAAACCAGACTGGGAAAAAGCAAAGTACTATTTAGAAGCAAATGATGGTGCAGGAAACACCTTTAAAGCAACCGCCAAACCTGTACTGATAGGTACTGCAGTAGTAGGTGCTACCACCATGATATTTTCGTTGATATTAATGATTCAAAAAACCTTAGGGGTAAGACCTGAAGAGATTCTGAATCTACTGAATCCTTATACTATCCTTGGATTTATACTAGGCGGTTCAGTTATCTACTGGTTTACAGGTGCTTCTATGCAGGCCGTTACTACTGGTGCTTACAGAGCAGTTGAATATATTAAACAACACATTAATCTGGATCCTAATGCACCTAAGAAAGCCGACGTGGAAAAATCTACCGAAGTAGTTAGAATATGTACCCAATATGCACAAAAAGGGATGTTCAATATTTTTGTAGGTATATTCTTTTTTGCACTTGCTTTTGCATGCTTCTCCTCTCCTTCCAGTATTGGTGGCAACAATGCAGTGGCACTATTTGTAAGTTACCTGATTGCAATTGCCGTATTTGGCTTGTTTCAGGCAATATTTATGGCTAACGCTGGTGGTGCCTGGGATAATGCTAAGAAGGTGGTAGAAATAGATCTGAAAGCAAAAGGAACCCCTCTGCACGATGCAACCGTAATTGGTGATACGGTGGGCGATCCGTTTAAGGATACTTCCTCTGTTGCGCTAAACCCAATTATCAAGTTTACAACCTTATTTGGATTGCTGGCAATGGAAATTGCCATCTCTAAAGATTTCAGAGATATGGCACCCTATGTAGGCTTAGTATTCTTAACCATAGCATTAATATTTGTATGGCGTTCTTTCTATAGAATGCGTATTGAGAAATAGTTTTAGTAATCGTGAATCCCTAATTACCTGTATTAAAACTTTGAATTTTGGTTGTGAAAAAACAGAGTCGTCCCTTCGGGGGCGATTTTGTTTTTAAGGAAGTCTTATAAGGATATAAATGCAAGCAATTTATGAACCCCTTACCTTCGCCAATGTTTATGAAGTTACTTAAGTCAATAATTATATACAATAGCTGGGTGCTGGTGTTTTTCCTTTTAGCTTGCAGCAATGGGCAACAACAGACCGCAGCATCCTCTAAAAGTGATACTGTAAAAACTACAGCATTAAAAGATACAATACTAAAAAAGGATACTAATGCTATCATTGTTAGCAAGCCAATTGCATACGATACCACCAAGAAATATATCTATTTTACATTTGATGATGGGCCGCAGAATGGTACACAGATCTGTATGGATATCTGTAGAAACCTGGGTGTAAAAGCTACCTTCTTTATGGTAGGCGAGCATGCATGTAGCCCTAGGTTAAATCTGCTGGTAGATTCTATCCGTTCTGGTTATCCATTGTTCCTTTTGGCGAATCATAGTTATAGTCATGCCAATGGACAATACCACAAATTTTACAATCATCCAGTCACTGCTGCAGAAGACTTTTACAGAACCCAGCAAAAGTTAAAAGTTCCTTTTCCTATTATAAGACTACCGGGCAATAGTGCATGGGTGCGTAAGGGAGAAGTAAGAGCAAGTGGATTGGTAAAACCCGTTTGTAATTTACTGGATAGTGCCGGATATAATGTAATAGG
>CANFLJ010000321.1 GCA_947447815.1 Chitinophagaceae bacterium
TACCGAACAGGATTTAATGTATTTACATATCTGGCAAAAGATAGTGTGGAAAGTCAGTTTTACGATGCTACAGGTCGCCTATCCTTTAGAATATTCCGATATATAACAGATACAGGATATCAAAATGCCTGGACTTATACCACAACTATTGTTACTACATTCGATGCAAATCATATAGAACACATCGAGAACAACCTTAAGTTTGTAACTATTGCCGAACCTGTAATTGACGGAAGTAGCTGGTATGGCAATGAATATATCAACACCACTATTGCCGATAATAATGGCAATACCCCATACAGATACTTTGATAAATGGCAATATACTTTTCAGAATACTAATCAGCCATTTACAGTATTAAAAGGAACATTTGATAGTACCTATACCATTTTGCAAAGAGATGAATTATCACCCAATGCACCTATCGGCACAATACCCTATCAAACTAAGAACTATTCAATAGAAGTATACGCCAAAAATACCGGGCTTATCTATAAAGAGTTTTTGCATTGGACATGGCAATCTGGCTCCTTTACCGACAATCCATTGTCGGATGATGGGTACAGTTATGGTATAAAATTGAATCTTATTGATGTCCGATAAGAGATTTAAAAACGATTGTTTATGAAAAATATTAAGTTAATTGAAGTTCCTTCTGAGATTGGTGCTGGAACAAGAGGAGCAAGTTTAGGAATTGATGCTATCAAAATTGCAGCGCTGGATTTTATGAGCAACTTCTTTGTCCATTTCCCTTCAGAAAAAATACCTACAGAAAATAAACTGCTTTTCGAACCAATCGAATCTCCTTATGCCAAAAGAATCAAAGGAGTAGTAGCCATGTACGAAAAGATTAGTAAATCGGTACAGGAAACTATCAAAAACAAGTTTCTTCCCGTAGTACTCAGTGGCGATCATAGTTCTGCAGGCGCAACCATTGCCGGCATCAAAATGGCCAAACCCAATAGTAAACTAGGGGTAATCTGGATAGATGCACATGCCGATTTACATACCCCTTATACTACTCCAAGTGGTAACATGCACGGTATGCCATTAGCTATTTCTATCAATGAAGATAATGAAGAATGTGCTGTACATGAATTGGATGGTGAGACTAAAAAATACTGGAATCAACTAAAGAACATTGGTAAGATTGCACCAAAAGTATTGCCGGAAGATATTGTTTTTATCTCCCTTAGAGACTTCGAAAAAGAAGAAAAACATATTATAGAAAAATATGGTATGAAAGTAGTTACTACCAGCGAAGTAAGAAGAAAGGGGCCCGAAAACATTGTACGTTCTGTAGTACGTTATCTAAGCGACTGTACAGATATCTATATCAGTTTTGATGTAGATAGTTTGGATTCTACTATTTCTAAAGGTACTGGTACACCAGTAAGTAACGGTTTGAAAGAGAGAGAAGTGGAAGATTTAATAAGTAAGTTCACCCAGATCAGAAAGGTTTGCTGTTTTGAAATTACCGAGGTAAACCCAACATTAGACAAAGAAAACCTGATGGCCGAAATAGCCTTCAATATATTGCAAAGAAGCGTAAATGCTTTGATGATGAACTAAATTTCAAAGTAAAAAGTAAAAAGGCAAAAGTAAAAATTGAGTACATTCTTGTATTGTTTTTACTTTTGCCTTTTTACTTTACAATTCCTAGAATTGTAAGTGTCTTACTGTAGCTCCGTTATTAATTAATTGCTTCAAGGAGTCAATACCTATTTTAATGTGACGCTCTACAAATTCAGAAGTTACTTTCTTATCACTCGCTTCGGTCTTTACTCCTTCAGGAACCATTGGCGAATCACTCACCAGCAATAATGCTCCTGTAGGTATTTTGTTGTAAAAACCTACTGTAAATATGGTTGCAGTCTCCATGTCTATCGCATAGGCTCTAATCTCCTGCAAGTATGTTTTAAACTCTTCATCATGCTCCCATACCCTTCTGTTGGTGGTATATACAGTTCCAGTCCAGTAATCTACTTTATAGTCACGAATGGTAGTAGAAATCGCTTTCTGCAATGCAAACGCAGGCATTGCCGGCACTTCTGGTGGAAAGTAATCATCAGAGGTACCTTCCCCTCTTATTGCGGCTATCGGCAATATAAGATCTCCCAGTTTGTTTCTCTTTTTCAATCCACCACATTTACCCAGAAACAAAACTGCTTTAGGAGCTATTGCCGACAATAAATCCATAATAGTAGCAGCATTCGGACTACCCATACTAAAGTTGATAATCGATATCCCATCAGCAGTTGCACACTGAAAAGGACGATCCTTTCCTATTACTTTTACATTATTCCATTCAGCAAACATTTCTACATAATTGCTGAAGTTGGTCAATAAAATATACTCCCCAAAATTCTCTAATGACTCTCCGGTATAACGGGTTAACCAGTTACTTACAATTTCTGCTTTCGTCTTCATAATCTAATAATCGTTAATCTTGTAAAAAATACTTTGTTTTGTAAAGATAAAAGAAAATACCTCAATGATGTTGAAGATTGACTTTCCTGCACCTTCTTTTAATATAAAGAAAACGAACCAAAAGGATTATATATTTGATTCAATCCGCAAAAAATGGATTTTATTAACCCCCGAAGAGTGGGTACGACAGAATATTGTAGCCTATCTTACGCAAACCCTGCAGTATCCTCCTACCCTTTTAGCTATCGAAAAAGAAATTGCAGTAAATGGGCTCAAACGACGTTGCGATATTGTAGTATATGCGCACAACTATCCTTGGATGATTATAGAATGTAAGGAACCTTCTGTTAATCTCGACGAAAAAGTACTAACCCAGATACTACATTATAATAGCAAACTCGATGTGCCCTACTTAATCATCAGTAATGGAAAGGAGACAGTAGGTTGGGTGATTAATGATGCAAAACCCGAAACATTACAATCATTCCCATTGTATGGCAAAATATAATTATTAGTATTTAGATAATCAATTGACTCCTACCGCCTCTTATTAATTCACTTATTAGTATTTGGGCGTTGCCTGCGGCCGGGCTATCTCTTCCTATCTATCTGCGCCACAATTGTTCATGGTTGTATACCCTAAATAAAAAATTGAAAGCTTTATAATGCTGTGGCACAGATAGGATATTCCTTTATAGCCCTAACGCAATACATCCA
>CANFLJ010000322.1 GCA_947447815.1 Chitinophagaceae bacterium
AAATAGTATAATTGCTTTTTTCATATCTTTTGCTAAAATATTATCCTTCGTTAAACTTTCATTCAATTTAGGATGTTTTAATTCCTGCAATCGTTTGCACTTTGAACAATTAAATCTATCTTAACTATATTCGCCCCGATTTATGAACATTTCAGCATTGCAGCAACAGTTTGCTTCCTCCCCCTGCCTTTTTCAATTGGCAGACAGACTCTCTTTTTTCGATACTCAAAAAATATTTCTAAAGAACCTTCAGGGCAGTAGTTCCGAATTTGTGGTGAGTGCCATATTCAACCATGAAAAGGTAAAAGAACTGAACCATTTAATTATATTGAATGATGCTGAAGAAGCAGCCTATTTTCATAATACGCTAGAAAATCTTACTGAGGCGCTCGATCTGTTTTATTTTCCTTCTTCTTTCAAAAACAGAAAGAACTTTCATCTACTCAATTCTTCCCATGTTATGCTTCGTACAGAAGCTTTAACAAGGATAGCTGGAGGTGGAAATAAAAAGATCATGATTACTTATCCCGAAGCTTTATTCGAGAAGGTAGTATTGCCCAAAACACTTAGTAGCAATATCATATTCATCAAGGCCAATGATACGCTGGATGTAAATGGTATGATGGAACTCTTTGTGATGTATGGGTTTACCAGAACCGACTTTGTATACGAACCCGGACAGTTTGCATTGCGTGGAGGTATTCTGGATATCTATTCCTTCGGTAATGAAAAGCCATACAGAGTAGAGTTGTTTGGCAACGAGGTAGACAGTATCAGAATATTTGATCCCGAAACGCAGCTAAGCGAGCGCAAGCTACTACAGGTTTCTATCATCCCCAATATTGAAACACAGTTTGAAACTGGCGATAAAGTTTCTTTATTAGAATTTCTTCCGGAAAATACCGTAGTCTGGCTGAAAGACTGGGATGTTATTAAAGAGAAAATAGAAAGACAGGAAGAAGATGTAGATATCTTCCTAAACCATACCCACGAATCGCTTCGTTCTGCACCTGAAAATGCCGATGACGATGATACAAAACTTTGGAAAGAAGTAACAATGCAGGATTTTATCCCTGCCGAAACTATTGAACGATTAATACAGCAAAAACATATTGTTGAGTTTGGTTATAAGGCACATCTTACCAACTTTGAAATAGAATTTAAAACAAAGCCTCAGCCTTCCTTCAATCGCAATTTTGATTTGCTGATAAAGGATTTAAAAGAACACGAAGGCAAAGGGTATACCATCTATATTTTTGCCGAGCAAGCTAAACAGCTGGAACGTTTGTATAGTATCTTCAAAGACCTTAATACCGAGATCAACTTTGTGCCCGTCACGGTATCGATACATGAAGGTTTTATTGATGAGGAAATCAAGGCTGTTTGCTATACCGACCATCAGATATTTCAACGTTACCATAAATATAAAGTAAAGCAGGCTTACAATAAAAATAAAGCACTTACACTTAAGACTTTAAGAGACCTTCAACCCGGCGATTATGTTACCCATATCGATCATGGTGTAGGGCGATATAGTGGCTTGCAGAAGCTGGATATTAATGGTCGTTTGCAAGAGGCAGTACGTATCATTTATCGCGATAGTGATATACTCTATGTTAACATTAATTCGCTACATAAAATATCTAAGTTTACCGGCAAAGATGGAACCATTCCTAAAATCAATAAGCTGGGTAGTGACGTATGGAATAAACTAAAAGATAAAACGAAAGCTAAGGTTAAAGAAATAGCTTTCGATCTGATAAAGTTATATGCTCAACGAAAGGCTCAACAAGGTTTTCAACATGCACCTGATAATTATATGCAAACCGAGCTGGAAGCAAGTTTCATCTACGAGGATACGCCCGATCAAAGCAAGGCTACCGCCGATGTAAAGAAGGATATGGAGAGCGAATCGCCCATGGATAGACTGGTATGTGGCGATGTTGGATTTGGCAAGACAGAGATAGCAATTCGTGCTGCATTTAAAACATGTTGCGATGGCAAGCAGGCTGCCATATTGGTACCTACTACTATCCTTGCTTTCCAACACTATAAAACATTTCAGGAAAGACTTAAGGACTTCCCCGTTACGGTAGATTATATCAATAGATTCAAGTCTGCTAAAGAGAAGAAGGAAACCCTGCAGAGAGTAGCAGAAGGAAAGGTGGATATTATTATTGGCACGCACGGTTTGCTGGCTAAAGATGTGAAGTTTAAAGACCTTGGTTTGATGGTAATTGATGAAGAGCAGAAGTTTGGTGTGGGTCACAAGGAGAAGCTTAAATTATTAAAGACCAATGTCGATTCGCTTACCCTTACAGCCACCCCTATTCCTCGTACTTTACAGTTCAGTCTGATGGGGGCAAGAGACTTAAGTATTATGAATACCCCACCGCCTAATCGTCAGCCTATACAGACCGAAGTACAGGTATTTAATGAAGACTTTATACGTGATGCTATTTATTTTGAAACAGAGCGTGGCGGACAGGTTTTCTTTATTCATAATAGAGTACAGGGATTAGCCGAGATGGCTGCTATCATTCAATCGCAGTGCCCTGACCTGAGCATTTCATTTGCACACGGACAGATGGAAGGCGATCAACTGGAAGAAAGAATTCTTGACTTTATCGATAAACGATACGATGTATTAATCTGTACTAATATAGTAGAGAGCGGCGTGGATATTCCGAATGTAAACACCATCATTGTCAATAATGCCCATCAGTTTGGATTAAGCGATCTGCATCAGTTGAGAGGAAGGGTTGGGCGTAGCAATAAAAAGGCATTCTGTTACTTGCTCGCACCGCCAATGAGTACCCTGCCAACCGATAGTAGAAAGCGTTTGCAAACGCTGGAACAGTTTTCCGATCTGGGTAGCGGTTTTCAGATAGCTATGCGCGATCTAGATATACGTGGCGCCGGCAATATGCTGGGTGGCGATCAGAGTGGTTTCATGGCCGAGATAGGCTTCGAAATGTATCAGAAAATACTCGAAGAATCCATTAAAGAACTGAAACGTACTTCCTTCAAAGATCTGTTTCAGGATGAGATAAGCAAGCAGGACGATTATGTTACGGATTGCACCATCGACACCGATCTGGAGATACTGATACCCGATAGTTATGTAGAAAGTATTACCGAGCG
>CANFLJ010000323.1 GCA_947447815.1 Chitinophagaceae bacterium
AAATTGGGGCGTTTATCGGAATAAACAGGTTTATTAATTTTTTCTACTAAAGTAAAATTAGTTTCTGTGCCTCTTTTACTTTCCAATCTTATACCATCATTATCCCCTTTTACATACTTAATTTGTACATTTCCAGCCACCATTTTACCCGTTAAAATTGGCATTACTTCGTCTGTAGCCGATTTTGCTTCTGATACAGAACTTACTATTCCTAGTAATTGACCAATATCGTTGGTATAATTGCTACTCAATTTTATTTTCTTTACCAATTTACCTACACGGGTAAAAATACCCGATGCTACCGCAGTAGGAGCCACTCCAACCACAGCATATACAGGTACATCAATTGGGTCGTTACTTTTTGGCGGATTTTTAATTGTTTGTAGATACGTTACACACTGATGTTCGAAAGTTTTAGCTCCTTCCGATAGTATCTGCCCATACATAAATACCTTTGTATCGGCATCCAGTACTGCTTTTTCTTCGGTAGATACCCCCAGTTTAGTAGCCAATGTTGTTGTTAGTTGGTTATTAAAATTGCTAATCCAGATACCTTTCAATGCATTCCCTGCTGGGATAAAAAAATTCTTTTTCATACATGTTTTATTTTACTATTTATTAATCAAATTTCGTTTGTTTATTCACCCATTTTATGATCAGTTGGTTAATTACTTTTAATACAATCCTCTTTTTAAAAATAGGGATAAGAAATTTTAGTATAGATTGAAAAATATTTTGTTTCAATCTCAATATTTTTTTGCTAGAAAATAAGGAATCAAGCCTAGAAAACATCCCTTCAATGTTTGAATAAAGGGAGCCAAGCTTAGAAAACATCCCCCCAATGCTTGAGTAAAGGGAATCAAGCATAGAAAACATCCCCTCAATGCTTGAATAAAGGGAATTAAGCGTAGAAAACATCCCCCCAATGCTAGAATAAAGGGAATCAAGCATATAAAACATCCCTCCAATGCTAGAATAAAGGGAAACTATTGTAGATAAACTTTTATAAACAGAAGATATACTATTTCCTTTCTTACAACCAACCAACATTTTTAAGAACTACTGCCACTTGCTTTTGCAATCTTTTGTTTTTGCTAAATGGCAGTGCGAATGTTGCTGTAATAGTTGGTTTGGACTAACAATTGGGATATGTTGCAGTGTATTTGGGATATGTTGCATAAAAAAGTGCTGGGATGCCCCCTTTTTACCTGTTTTCATTTTTTTATTACTCTTTGGGATGGTAGTAATTATATGCCTTTACAATATCCTCTTTATTGTTTCGGCCAATGGTTATTACTATATCATCTACCGTTACCGAAAAGGGTATATTCCAGGCAGTAATTTTTTCATTATTAATAATATAAGAGCCATTTATTGGCGTAAACAATCTGCAATTCAGCCAGACTAAAACTTGTACCAATGAATCCCGGAAGGCATAGTAATGATTTTTATCGCTTTGCAACCTGATAAGGACAAAATTTTTAATATGAGCACTCCCTGCTTTAAAATAAAATACATCGCAGCGTTTTATTTCTTTATCTTCAAAATGATGCTCCATACCATCATAGCTTATTGGCTCGTCCTTTTCATCTATATCCAACCGGATTACTCTAATTGTTTTTGCTTTGTATTTACAAAGTTTTCCTACAATATGGGGCTCCGAAAATTTTAATTCATTTAATATCTGTTCATTACTTTTATCTATTGATTTAAAGTAACAGGAAAATGGTTTGGTTTTAATAAATTGCTGCAGGTTTTCGTGCTCGTGATATTCTATGAGTAACAGTACCGGTATATTAAAAGTATTGTGGATATAGGTAACTATTTTTAGTCCTTCAATATCTTCCTCTGCATGGCTCATGCTAATAATAATTACATCGGGCAGAAAATATCCAATCCGCTTAACTACATCCAGGTAAATGGTAGGCGTAGTAAGTATTTTATAATGGTTTTTTATTAGAAAGCAAGATAGCAAATGGGCTTCCGCTGCATCATCATCTATTATCAGAACCTTTATTTCTTCCTTCATATAAAAGCAGTTTATGCTGGTATTACTTTCTTAACAAAAAGTAACACCAGTATTTATTTAACCGCTTCTGTCAGTATATGGTCTTTTAAGTTTAAGGTACTTTGCAGGCGCATCGGTATTTGCAAAGGTGAACAATTGTATGAATAAAAAATATGATATATATCAGTTCCTTTTTAAAAGGTTAATGGGTAGAAAAATTCGATATGCGGAGCAGTATACTTTGCGGAGAGGAAAAATAGAGGCATAATAAATAATACCAATTAAGGTTTGGTATTATAACTTGCTTACATTTGAGAGCAGAAAATTATCGAAAAAACAATGTGACTGACGGTGGCAAAGCCGTGTATTTAATGGATGATTTATAATGGAAAAATTGAATTCTATGAAAGGACTGAATAAAGTACAATTGATTGGTAATTTGGGTAAAGACCCCGAAATGAGTCTTTTGGAAGGAAATGTATGTGTAGCGAAATTTTCTTTGGCAACTACCGAAAGCTATCGCAATAAATCAGGGGAGTTGATAACCGATACCGAATGGCACCATATAGTATTGTGGAGAGGTTTGGCAGAACTTGCAGATAAATACTTAGTAAAAGGCAGTACAGTATATATAGAAGGAAAGTTGAAAAATAGGCATTACGATGATAAAGAGGGGATAAAAAAATATGTTACAGAAATAGTTGCTGATAATATGATTATGTTAGATAAGAAAATAGTGGTTAGTGAATAGTGGTTAGTGATTAGTGATTAGTGGTTAGTGATTAGTTATTAGTTTTTAGTGATTAGTCAATTACAATTTTTCAAAATCTAACAACTATCAACTACTGGTTAGTCAAATACAATCTTTCAAAATCTAACAACCAATATCTAATATCTAATATCTAATATCTTATAACTAACAACTAATAACTAATAACTACTGATTAGTCAAATACAATCTTTCTAAATCTAACAACCAATATCTAATCACTAACAACTAATAACAAACAACTAATTTTTTTATGAAAGAGAATAATTTGCAAGATAAAAGCTTTTTGTTTGCCATTAGAGTTGTTAATCTGAGCAAATATTTAATTGCTAAAAAGAAAGAGCGAATTATTAGCAAACAAATTATA
>CANFLJ010000324.1 GCA_947447815.1 Chitinophagaceae bacterium
GTTAATGCTGAGCCAGTCCAACCATTATCAGTTATTATAAAAGTTGAATTTGCAGCAATAGTATTTAATGCAACTATCTTGATTTGATCAGGCTTGACTGCATTTGCAGCTATTATGGCCAAATCCCCCTGTGTCTGTGCCCCTAATTTATTGGTAGATAATAAAGAAAATAATAAAAAGAAAACAAGGCTAGGAAATACAAATCTGCTCATAAGCCCACGCGCAATTGTATACCTCACCTTATTAAATGTATGTATAAAGTTCTTCTTCAATTTTTTCATATTAGTTCATTCCAATGCTCCATAACCGTCAAAATGAAGCACAATCAAGCCTTTGTGCACAATTTCACAAGGGGTTAAAAATAATTAACATTAGTTAACCACCATGTTAAATAAAACGCAATCGATTACGGCGATAATTTAATATTAAAATGATTTAATTAAAATTAATAAATTTTGAATTCTTTAGTATTTACAATAGTTTCAATCTAGTTCCCCATTTTCTACTCAAAAATTAGATATTCAACCTCTAAATCATATTATTACAAACACTTAATGTGTAAAATTAACACATTAATGTATTCAAACCATCAAAATGGCACCTTAAATTGACCCTAAAAAATATCATTAAATAAAAATACTGCACATTTGCACCCGAAGGGTTCGCTACAGCAACCCAATAATTGTTTGCCATACAGAAAGAAAAAGTTTAATTATTAATTTAAAAACAAACAATTATGAGTCATTTAAACATTCAGGTAGGAAACATTACCCCTTTAGTAAAAAATGGTAATCAAGTTTCTTTAGCTTCAGTTCAATTATTAGTTACGGGCGAATTGTCTGGAAAAGGTCAAGACCCTTACAGCAACGATGCGGTATTAGCCGAAGCCAATTTTCCAACTGCTTTCGCACAACAACCAATCAGTGCTTGGATAGCCAACTTTGATGGGGGCGATTTTGCAGAAGTACTTTGGAGCATTACCAACCTTTCTGCTGAAGGATTTTTATTGTTCGCCTCTAATCAGGATTTCAGAAGCCGTTTCCCGCATGGTAGCAAAAGCGAAGCCCTTGTAATCAATGTAACTATCGCTTTTGAAGCAAAAGAAACTGCTGCTCCAGCTAAAAAAGAAGTAATTGCTAAAGAAGTTGCTCCTGCTAAAGCTGCAAAACCAGCGGTGGAAGCTAAGCCTAAAGCTGCTAAAACAGCTAAAGCCGTTGCTCCTAAAAAAGCAAAATAGTAATATTAAGTTAATAGGTAGGTTTCCAATTAAGTAGGTGGCTATGTTAGTATAAACATAGACCTTGTAGATGCAGCATGTCATCTATTATAAGACTGTGCAGAATATTAAGTAAAAAAGAACTGATTATCCTGAATATTATTTAGATAATTTATCCCTTAATTTGCAGCAAGCAATTGCCTTTTGCATTAAGCGTTCAGCATTATGCATTAAGCGTTGCGCAATAAGCGTTATGCGTTTAGCGTATTTTTCTTTTTTACTTTTTACTTTGCAATGCAGAACATAAAAAATGTCATTTTCGATTTAGGTGGAGTACTACTGAAGGTAGATTATAAGGCATCAGAAGCAGCTTTTGCTCAGATGGGTTTGAATAATTACCAGGAGTATTTCAAACAGGACTACTCCTCTGCCCTATTCGAGCAGCTGGAATCTGGTGCAATCACCGATCTACAGTTTTACGAAGGATTTAGAGCTACATTTAAAACAGATGCATCCGATACAACCATCAAAGGTGCCTGGAATGCGATGATTGGGGATTTTGTTCCCGAGAATCTGCATTTCCTGCAATCTGTTGCTCAGAAGTATAAGGTATACTTATTTTCCAATACCAATCAGATACATTACAACTGTTTTCATGCAAAATATGCAAAGCAGTTTGGGCACAATGATTTTGACAAACATTTTATCAAAGCATATTACTCACAGATTTGTGGCTGGAGAAAACCTAATCCACAGGCATACAGTAATCTGCTGGAAGCAGAAGGGCTGATAGCGTCCGAAACATTGTTTATCGATGATACCCTTAAAAATATAACAGGTGCACAGGAAGCTGGCTTACAGACTGTTCATCTTACCAATATTTCTTTACTTAACAATATTAATTTATAACTTAAACTGGATCTATTTATGCAAAAACAAACTACTTCCTGGTATAGTCCTTCACTAAAAAAGGAAATGCCTATAGCTACTTACGGGCATTTTGGCACAGCAATTCTTATGATTCCGACTGCAGGAGCTGATTTTGAAGAATATGAAAGGTTTAAGTTAATCGAAGCACTGAGTCCCTTTATCAATGAAGGTAAAATCAAGGTCTTTAGTATTGATAGTATCAATAAAGAAAGCTGGCTAAATAAAGAAATGGAACCCGCCCACAAAGCAATCCGTCACAATGATTTTAATAGCTATGTATTCAACGAGGTAATTCCTTACATACGTACCCACACCAGCAACGATACTCTGATTCATACCTGTGGTGCCAGCCTTGGCGCTTTTCATGCTATGAACCTGTTTTTAAAACGCCCCGATATCATTAATGGCGTTATCAGCATGAGTGGTGTATACGATCTTACCGAGTATACCAGTGGATTCTGGGACGATCAGGTATACATCAATAGTCCAATGCATTATTTGCCCAATCTTACCGACGAATTTTATCTCAACAAGATAAAAGCCAGTCATCACGTACACCTTTATACCGGCAGTGGGGCATACGAAGCACCCGAAGCCAACCGTCAGTTTTCGCAGGTACTTTGGGATAAAGGAGTTTGGCACGACTTTAAAGTATGGGGACCAGACATGAAACACGACTGGCCTACCTGGCGCGCCATGCTTCCTCATATTATTGGCTCCAGATATTAGTAATATTTTGATAGACAGTCTTCTAAGGATAAAAATGTACATTTCAATTACAGAATTTTCTGAGCTTGAAGTGCTAATAAAAAGAAGAACTGCCAATTATTGATCATTTCATTTCAATAATGTAGTTGTATTATGAATTTAAGGTTGTTTTTTGAATCAAAAATTTAGTTTTACTATAAAGATTTTATTATTAGTATAAAACTAAAATATATTAACCTTAAACTAATTTGGTTTTACATAAATAAAAAAA
>CANFLJ010000325.1 GCA_947447815.1 Chitinophagaceae bacterium
AATGCCAGCATCAGAAAGCTGCCTGTTCCAGGACCTATAAAGCCATCGTAGAAGCCTATTACAATACTGATCAGCACAGAATATATAATCTCCTTCTTGCGGGATAATTGTTTTTCTATCAATTGTCCGAAGCTCTTTTTTGTGTACGTATAAATTGCTACAATGGTCAATACAATCAGTAAAATGGGCTTCATAAAATCGTTATGAACCATGCTTAGTAAGGAAGATCCAGCAAATGCCGAAAGCATGGCAAGTCCCATCATGATTAATAATAAACGCCATTGCAACTTTACTTTACGGATATATTGTACAGCGGCAAATGCAGTACCGCTGAAGGAAGGAATCTTTAAAGATCCTACTACCGATGCTACCGGAAAAGAAGGCAGTAAAATCAATGCCACCGGCAATTGTATCAGTCCCCCACCACCTACTATTGCATCTACAAAGCCTGCGCCAAATGCAGCCACACACAGAAAGACAATGGTAGATATATCCATATGGATTATAGGTTCTGTAAAATAAATTTCGTCATTTTGTTGTATAGATGCAATCGGGTATTGCCTCCTCTTATCCCATGATTCTTATTCGGATAATAAGCACTCTCGAAATCAATATTATTCTTAATCATTTCATCCACAAACATGACCGAATTCTGGAAGTGCACGTTATCATCTGCAGTACCATGAATAATCAATAGTTTGCCCTTTATATTCTTTACAAAATTCAGTGGTGCATTATCATGATATCCTTTGCTGTTTTCCTTTTGAGTACGCATATAACGTTCGGTATATACATCATCATAATACTGCCAGTCGGTTACAGGTGCTACTGCAATAGCCGTCCTGAATATGTCTGCTCCTTTTGTAATAGCCAGGCAACTCATAAATCCACCAAAGCTCCATCCCCAGTGACCTATTCTATTTGCGTCTACATAAGGTAGAGTAGCAAAATATTTAGCAGCATCTATCTGATCTTCTATCTCATATTTACCCATTTGCAGATAGGTCTTTTTCTTAAATGCCTCTCCTCTGAAACCTGTGCCAGTATTATCTATACTTACTATGATATATCCTTTCTGAGCAAGCATCTGCTGCCACATATTAATAGCACCCCAACCATTATAAACAGTCTGAGAACCAGGCCCTCCGTAATTAGAAAACAGCACCGGATATTTCTTAGTAGCATCAAAGTCTTTAGGCTTTAAAATCATACCATTTAAGGTATCCCCATTTCTGTTCAGTACCTTTATAAATTCAGGTGTTCCCAATGGATATCCTGTAAGTGTTTGTTTCAATTTATTATTATCTGACAGCAATCTTATTTGCTTGCCGCTGTTATCATAAATAGCAATGTATGGGGGTGTATTGATAGTAGAATAATCATCTACATAATAAGAGAAGTCGGCAGTAAAGTTTATAGCATGCTTTCCTTCTCTTGCATCATTCAGTTTAAAATCTTTTCCATCCAGATGAACCGAACAGAAGTCTTTTACCAATGGACTTCTATATGCTGCCGAAAAATAAACTATTGCTTTATTCTCATCTATTCCTATTATCTCGTTTACATCATATTTACCAGTAGTAAGCTGATTGTATTTTCCGGTAGTGATATTCTGTAAGTAAATATGATTAAACCCATCTTTCTCTGAGGTATAAACAAAGGATTTACCATCTTTAAGAAATTTAAGCTGCTTCTTATTTACCTCTACATATGTATTGCTGGTTTCTGTATACAAAGTAGTAGTAAGTCCTGTATTAGCATCTGCTAAAGAAAGCTGCAAATTGTTTTGAAGTCTGTTCAGTTTAAATACACAAAGCTTATTATCCTGTTCTGTAAACTGTATCCTTGGTATATATATATCTTTTTCATTACCCAGTTCTACATTCGTTTTTGTTTCCTTATTTACATTATAAATAAATAAAGAAATGGTGGAGTTGATCTCTCCTACTTTAGGATACTTATATATAAATTGGGTGGAATAAAGACTATCGGTATACATAGGAAAAGAGCATAAAGGCACTTTAGATTCATCAAACCGATAATAGGCAAGATAGGTTCCTTTCTTACTCCATTGAAAAGCTTTTGGAAAGGAAAACTCCTCTTCGTATACCCAATCACAATTACCATTGATAATGGCATTCAATTTACCATCATCGGTTATCTGAGTAGTTTTATTAATATTAAGGTCTTTTACAAATAGATTATTATCCTTTACGTAGGCTATCTTACTGGCATCGGGCGAAAGGGTAGCGTGAAGTATTTTATCGTTGTCTACTTTATTAATTGTTTTATGAATCAAATCGTAAACGTATACAATTGCCTTAGAAGAATGGCGGTAGATACTTTCCCTGTTTTTACTGATGATCAGTTTTGTTTCATCATTACTCCATTGATATTCATCTAAGGATATTTTTTTTCCTTGTTCGTCTTTCACTTCGTCGGCAGAAAGTAGTATACTTTGATTTAGGCCGGTAGCAATATTTATTTTTACTATGTTACCAACTGAATCGGTTTCGGAATAGTATTTACCATCATTCATACTTCTGAAACCATTAATACTCTGCGTACCAAAAGTATTTTTCTTATAAATGTCTTCTACAGTGATCTGTTTACTTTGCGAATACACAAAAACAGGCAGCAGAAGAAAAAGTAGTATTCTCTTCATCAATCAATTTTAGACAACAAATTAAAGGAGATTATTTTTTATTATTCTTTTCTACTGCAGCTTTAGCAAATTTCATCAGTTCCTTAGCATCCAGATAACCTGTGGTAAATAAAACAGGTTTACCATCTGCGGTAGCAACAATAAGAGTAGGCAGCATAGATACATTGTATTGTTCGGCTAGGGTAATGCCTACGCCTTTTTCTACATCTATTGAAGCATTGATGAAGGTAGCATTAAAGTAATCGGCAACTTCTTTATTGGTAAAAGTATTCTTTTTAAGCATTTTGCAGGGTCCACACCAAGTAGCGTATAAATCTACAAAAATTAGTTTATTACCTGCTTTTGCCATTTGCTGTGTTTTAGCCCAATCCTGCTCTATGAAATTAATCTCCGTTTTAGTTGCCAAAACAGTATCACTGGTATGATTATTTACTACAGTAGCATATACACAACAT
>CANFLJ010000326.1 GCA_947447815.1 Chitinophagaceae bacterium
GCTGCAGGTTTCTCGGCAGTTTCATCCAACTGTGCAAATATGGCCCCGATTAAAACGGTATCGCCTTCTGCTGCCAGTGTGGTTAATATACCCGACTGTTCTGCATTTACTTCAAAGGTTGCTTTTTCGCTTTCCAGCTCAGCAATTACTTCATCTCTTTCTACATAAGAACCTGATTTTTTGGTCCATTTAAGTAGTGTAACTTCTGATATGGATTCTCCTACTGTTGGAACTTTTACTTCTATCATAACGGTTGCCTGAAATTATGTTGATTATAATGTTTTAATATTTATACACTGAAAGCAGTATCAATGATTTCCTTTTGTTCTTGTGCATGTACTTTGGCAAATCCAGTAGCTGTTGCAGCACTTGCATTACGGCTGATGATACCAAAGTTGATGCCTTTAAGATTCATTTTAAGGAAGCTTGCAGCACCCATATTTAATGGTTCTTCCTGTACCCAGAACCAGGTAGCCTTGCTATACTTTTTGTATAGAGCATCCAGTTGTTTTTGTGGTAAAGGATATAGCTGTTCTATTCTGATAATAGCAATGTCGCTTCTGTTTTCTTTTAATTGTTTCTCTGCCATTTCGAAGTATAGTTTACCACTACAGAACAATACTTTTTTAACGGTAGCAGCATCCTGTGTAGTAGGATCGTCGATTACTTCTTTGAATCCACCATTGGTGAACTCTTGGATGTGGCTATACGTACCTGCGTAACGCAAATAAGCTTTTGGTGAGAAATTGATCATCGGCTTTCTGAATTGCCATGTCAACTGACGACGCATAGCGTGGAATAAGTTTGCAGATGATGTAATATTGGTAACTACCATGTTCAGCTCGGCACACATTTGTAAATAGCGTTCCAGACGGGCGCTACTGTGTTCTGGTCCCTGACCTTCGTACCCATGTGGTAACAACATTACCAGACCATTCATTCTGTTCCATTTCTGCTCGCCTGCAGAGATAAACTGATCAATCATTGTTTGGGCTCCATTACTGAAATCACCAAACTGTGCTTCCCAAATTACCAGTGCATTTGGATTGGCTAGTCCATAACCATATTCAAAGCCTAGTACCCCATACTCACTTAATAGTGAATTGTATATTCTGAACTTTTCCTGGTTGTCGGATAAGTCTTTTAATCGATTATAGCCTTTGTTGGTTTCTTCATCTCTTACTACTGCATGACGGTGAGAGAAAGTGCCTCTTTTTACGTCTTGTCCGCTCATACGAACAATGTTGCCTTCTACCAGAATGGATGCATAGGCCAATAATTCGCCAGTAGCCCAGTCCACTTTGTTTTCTACATCGAGCAACTTAGTTTTTTCGGCAAACAATTTCTCTACCTTTTTCAATGGTTTGAAATCAGCCGGAAGCGTCATAATACCTTTAAATAATGAGCGAAGTTTTTCTTCTGTAATTGCGGTTACAGGTGAAGCGTCAAAATCTTCAGATGTAGCTCTCTTTAAGTTCTTCCAGGCTAATTCTGGTGCCTGATATTTATAAGGAAGAGGGTTCTGTTTTACCCCATCGAGACGTTCCTGAAGGTCGGCCCAGAATTTCTTTTCCATTTCTGTGGCTAGGTCCTTAGCATCACTTTCACCATTTTGCAATAAGAAGTTGGTATATACTTCTCTTGGGTTCTGGTGTTTTTCGATTAAAGAGTAAAGCTTAGGTTGAGTATATTTTGGATCATCGCCTTCATTGTGTCCATGGCGACGATAGCATACCATATCGATAAATATATCCGAGTTGAATTTTTGTCTGTAGCGGGCAGCTATTTCAGCGCATTTAACTGCTGCTTCAGCATCATCACCATTTACGTGTATTACAGGAGCCTGCACCATTGCGGCAACTGATGTACAATAATCGGCAGTACGGGCGTCATCGAAATCGGTCGTAAAACCAATCTGATTGTTTATTACATAGTGAATAGTACCACCATTGTAATACCCTTTCAGGCCAGACATCTGTAATATTTCGTATACTATACCCTGACCAGCTACAGAAGCATCGCCATGAATAAGTATGGGTAATATTTTATCAAAATCGCTCTTGTATAATACATCCGCTTTAGCTCGTGCAAAACCAAGTACCACGGGATCTACGGCTTCGAGGTGAGAAGGATTAGGCATTAGCTTTACGCTAATTTCTTTTCCTGATGGGGTATTTAGATGGCTGCCATAGCCCATATGATATTTTACGTCACCACTACCCATGGTTTGATCCAGCTTTGCAGTGCCTTCAAACTCACTGAATATCTGTTCGTAAGTCTTTCCAAGAATATTTGCGAGTACATTTAGTCTTCCTCTGTGCGCCATTCCAATAACTACTTCCTGCACATCGTTGTCTGCTGCAACATTAATCATAGCATCTATTGCAGCAATTGTTGTTTCGCCACCTTCCAGTGAGAAACGTTTCTGGCCAACATATTTTGTGTGTAGGAATTTTTCGAACAGAACGCCCTGATTTAGCTTGTCGAGGATTCTTTTTCTTTTATCAATAGAGAATGTATGAAAGAATTCTTTTTCTATTTCATTGGTCAGCCAATCAATCTTTTCCTGACTGCTTATGTAGGTAAATTCTATACTGAAATTAGCAGCATAACATTTTACTAGATGAGCCAGAATATTCTTTAGGGAAGCATTACCTAAACCCACAAAATTACCAGCATAGAATGTAGTATTTAAATCGGCATCGGTTAATCCGAAATAAGAAAGATCAAGGTTTGCTCCTCTGTCTTTTCTTTCTCTGATAGGATTTGTTTTGGCTATCAGGTGCCCTTTGCTACGATAAGCTTGTATTAAACGGAGAACTGCTAGTTCTTTTACCAGATTAGTATCTGAAGTAGTATTTGCAGGAGCGCTACTAACTGCTGCATTGCTGGATACTGCAAAATCGAACCCTTCAAAAAACTTTTTCAGATCTGGGTCAACTGATGCTGGATCTTTTACAAATTCCTGGTATAAACTCTCAATATATGCGGGATGAGAGTTTGTAATAAATGAAAATTCCTTCATTGTTCGGTTATATTGTTCTTGCTTATAAGATAGCCGCGAATATCGTACTTTTAGGCATTCGGCATACAAAAGATTTGAATTAAAA
>CANFLJ010000327.1 GCA_947447815.1 Chitinophagaceae bacterium
TCGTAAGATGATTGATGCTAAAGGATTAAAAGTAGACATTGAAATAGATGGAGGAGTAACTTTAGATAATGCTGCTGATCTTATTGCAGCAGGTGCTACCGTACTGGTAGCTGGCAATACGGTGTTTAGTGCAAGCAACCCTTTAGAGGCGATACAAAGGCTGAAGTTTCTTTAATGCTTTAACTATCCAATAAGTTAAACCAATTATTTAGCTGATTTTAGAATTATCATGCGTGTTTAAATTTGTGGTTCATCTAAAACTCCTTTTTATGTACCGACTTATTTTAAAAAACTGCTGCCTTGTCTTATTGATAATTCTTATTGAAAATAACACAATATCAGCTCAGTGTTTCTCAAAAACAGCTAATAAATATTCATTTGTTACTCTTGCCGGATTAGATGGTGGAAAAATTAGTATGAATACTTTAAAATCAGTTAAGGGTCTTGAAATAATAGCTCCTTTTAAAATTTTAGAATATACTATTATCATTAACGATAGCTTTTCTGGGTTACCAGTAACTTATTATATCATAAGGAATAACGAAATAAGTAAAGTATTATCAAGAGAAATAGAGTCGAGAAAAAAGGGGTTTACGCTTATTTTTGACGAAATAAGAGTCCAGAAAGATTCAAATGACTTCAGAAAAGCTCCACCTGAAGTATTTCAAGTAATACCTGATAGTTGCGAAAAATCTAGTTCAATACTACATATTCAACCATATCCTGATGACTATTTTAGCCATTTGAGTATTTATCAAGGTTAAGTTTAAATCAGCTTATTTTCAATATTAATTATAATATTATCCTCAACTAATTGGAAGATAATGAATGATAAAAGAGTTTTTCTTATTTCATTTACATTTGTATCAAATAACAATCATGAAAACAGTTTCAGCAATAGAAAATAAAATTATCAGCAGAGATACCCTGATAAGACTGGCTAGTGGATGGAAGATACTGGGCAAAAAAGTGGCTTTTACCAATGGATGTTTCGATATTTTACACAAAGGGCACATCTTTTCTTTATCACAGGCTGCCAAAGAAGCAGATATGCTGATAGTAGGGGTAAATAGCGATGCCAGTGTAAAGAAACTGAAGGGCGATTCCCGACCTGTAAACAATCAAAATAGCCGATCTCTGATACTTGCCTCCCTTGTTATCACCGATTATGTGGTTGTTTTTGAAGAAGATACCCCTTTCGAACTGATTACTGCTTTCCTTCCGGATGTAATAGTAAAAGGAGGCGATTATTTGGTAGAGCAGATTGTAGGAGCCAAAGAAGTGATGGCAAATGGTGGACGAGTAGTGATCAATCCGATAGTAGAAGGATTCTCTACTACTGGAATCATTGAGAAAATGAAAACATCCTAAACGCAAAACGCAAATCGCAAATACAAATGAGTTACTAGTTGCTGGTTGCCAGTTAGTTTTAATATAATACTTAAATACTGGCAACAAGTAACCTGAAACTTGTAACTAGTAACTTGAAACTTGTAACCAAAATTGGCAATCAGCAACCCGGAACTGTTAACCTATTCCCCCTTCCAAACCATCAACTTTCCATCAGTTTCTTAATTTCCTTTATCTTGCCGCCCTTTATGCAACCAATTCAGTCATTTTTTCCACTATTAAATACGCCTAAGAACATCGTAATCACGGCTCATCAGAAACCGGATGGCGATGCAATGGGCTCCTCGCTGGGATTATATCATTTTCTCATTCAGCTGGGGCATAAGGTAACGTACATATCGCCTACCAACTGGGCAGAATTCCTCGAGTGGATGCCTGGAAGCAAAACCGTGGTGAATTTTGAGAAATATAAAAAAGAAGCTACCGAACTGGTGAATACTGCCGATGTTATTTTCTGTCTGGATTTTAATGTGCTGCATAGGGTAAAACATTTTGAACCAGTAGTTAGAGCCTCCAAGGCAATAAAAGTATTGATAGACCACCACGAGTTGCCCGAGGTAGCAGCTTTCGATTATGGCATTAGTCTTACTTCCAAAAGCAGTACTTGCGAAATGGTGTACGATTTTATAGTAGATAGTGGTCACGATCACCTGATCAATATCGATATTGCTACCTGTCTTTATACGGGCGTAATGACCGATACTGGTTCATTTCGCTTCCCTTCTACCACCGCTTCCGTGCACAGAATGGTGGCCAGACTGAAAGATACCGGATTACAACATTCCCTGATTCACGATAATATGTTTGACAATTTCCTCGAGAACCGATTAAGGTTTATGGGAAATGCATTCTTGTATAGAATGGAGGTGCTTTACCAGTATAATACGGTGGTAATGAGCATTCCAAAGAGGGACTTACTGAAATATGACATCAAAACAGGCGATACTGAAGGTTTGGTTAATTGGTTGTTAACAATTCAGGGTATTAAGCTTGCCGCAATCGTAATAGATCGCGATGAAGAACGAAAATGGAGTTTTAGAAGCAAAGGAAACTTTGATGTTAATATATTTGCGCGCTTACATTTTGAAGGAGGTGGTCATAAAAATGCTGCCGGCGGTAGAAGTAGCGATTCCATAGAAGCTACCACAGCCAGATTTCACGAGGTAATTCAGCAATACGAAAAAGAGCTTAATTAAATAAAAATAAACAAAATGCGTATTTTCAGTTTACTGCTTGTAGCAGTCGTTTTTTTCTCTTCTTGTAACAATTTCGAGAAAGCAAAATCAGGAATGAAGTATAAAATTACTTCATCAAATAGCAATAAGCCAAAATTAAAGAATGGCGAAATTGTTAAGTTTAATATCGAGTATAAAGTAAAAACTAAAGCAGGTAAAGATTCTATCCTTAGTTCTACTTTTGGTAAAGCAGCAGGTTTCTTGAAAATAGATACCGCTAAAATGCCTAAGTACAACTTTACCGAAGTGATTACCAAATTGGCTGTAGGGGATAAAATTGAGTTTATACTTGATAATGATACCCTAAAGAATATGCACATGATTCCTGAATACAATGATGTATTTGTAAAGGGTGGTGTAGTAAACGGTAGAGTAGAAATATTGAAAGTATTTACCGACGAAAAAGTTGCTAACGAAGAATACATGAACGAAATGATGGCAGCTAACAAAAAAGA
>CANFLJ010000328.1 GCA_947447815.1 Chitinophagaceae bacterium
GGGAATTTGAGAAAGTATGCCATTCATGATTACGGTAATAATGCAGCTCCTTTTGAATTTTCGCAGAAGCTACCTCTTACTGAGGGCGGTTCTACTTATCTGGTGAGTGAATATGGGCTATCGGACAGTAGTTATAATGAAGTGGCTGCAATAAGATACCTAGGATCTGAAACGAATTATGCTTTGTTTGATGTGAAATGCAGGTATAAGATGGTGATGTATGAAAATCCTACTATTCAGAACCGCAAAAATGTTTCGGGCACTTTTAATTTTAAAGTAAGAGCACTCAGAAAATAATAATTCAACAATTAGATATTATAATAACCAATAATAGATACAGTACATATGAAATTAAAGATTCTACTTGTAGTTATGGTATTTGCTACCGTATATGGAAATGCTACTATCAGGCGAGTCGGGTATACGGCATCTTCTGGTAAAGTAAATGGTACAGATTATGTAAACTTTCAGGCAGCACAGGATGCTGCGAGTGCGGGAGATACTATTCAACTTTATCCCAGTACATCGGGTGCAACTTATTCGGGTACCATCAATAAGAAAGTGATTGTAGTTGGCCCTGGGTATTTTACCAATGGATATTATGTATCGGGCAGTGAACTTTATAATGATTCGTTGCAAAATCTGGCAGGAATCATTAATTCCTGTTCTTTTATTATTGATCTTGGCAGTGCCGGTACTATTTTTCAAGGGTTGAATGCCATTACGGTTACAACTGTAAACAGATCGGATGCGCTGAACAATATTACTATATCAAGATGCAGAAATGTAGCCGTAACATTTGATAACGGAGGAAACTGTGATAGCTGGAATATATTGCAATGTTTTGGACTTACCATTACACAGAATTCCTACAGTGGATCGAGCAACAGAACAATTACCAATCTTTTGATTCAGAATACGCTGATTAATGGTAGTATTACTTTCAGTACTTCGCCAATAGGTAGTTATACCGGTAATAAAATATACAATTGTGTTTTTATATCTGGGAATTCTTTGAGCCTTAGTAATGCAACCTTTACAGTACAGAATTGCATATTTGAAAGCCAGAGTTTTGCTGGTGCTACTAATGTTTCTTTTGTAAAGAATCTGACTAGCGCTGCCGCAACCGGTAATATATTATCGACCAATGCAGGTAGTAGCGGGAATTTGTACGGTCAGGTGATGAGCAGTATTTTTACAGGCTATCCAAGTTATATTATTGTGGGTGGTAAATATAATTCTACTCCTGATGGAAGGTTTAAATTATCGGCCACGAGTACTGCTAAAAACGCAGGGTATTTACCAGGTACTACAACGGCCACCGATTGTGGACTGTTTGGTGGTGCAAATCCGTATATACTTTCTGGCATACCTGCCATTCCTGTATTTAAGAAATTAAATTCAGCTTCTGCTATCTATACCGGGGGCACTTATAATATGAATTTTAGCATTAACAGTAATAATTAAACAAACAATTTTATCATACAACACAAATTAATCAATATGAAACGTAATTTTTATTTCATCTTCTTGCTGGTAATTGGTATTACCACTTCAACTAATACTCATGCTACTATTAGAAGAGTAAAGTTTACAGCAACTACTACACCAGTTCCGGGTATTGATTTTACTACTTTTCAAGATGCACATGATGCAGCAAGTAATGGGGATACTATTCAATTGTATCCTAATACTTTAACTTATAATTCTTTTACAGGAACCATCAATAAGAAATTGGTTATTATAGGTCCTGGCTATAATTATAATAGTTATTATGTATCAGGTTCGGAAATACCCAATTCCGGGTTACAAATACTCCCAGGATACATTACTAGCAACAATTTTACCATTGCTAAAGGAAGTGCAGGTACTAGTTTTCAAGGAATTAATTCTATTGGTATCAATACTTCGAATATTCCAGATTCATTAAATGACATATCTATTATACGATGTAAAGATGTAAGTGTTTACTGGGATAATTCGGGAGTGTGTAATAATTGGATTATCAGTCAATGTTATAATGTTTCAACCAGTCAAAATACTTATGGAGCATCTTTCACGGGCAATAGAACTATTTCGAATTTAAGAATTGAAAATTGTATTAATAGCTCTTCAATTGGGGTTAATACTTCTCCTGTTGGAATATCAAGTGGACAGATTTTAAACTGTACATTTATTACACCTAATTTTAATTTTTATAATCAGGCATTTGTAGTGCAGAATTGCATAATGGTTGGTGGTATATATTACTATTCTTCAGGAATGGCAAACACTATCTTCATTAATAATATTACTGAATCTGCCAATTCAAATAATATCATGTTTACTAATCCAGGAAGTGCAGGTAATGTGTTTGGTGTATCCTTTACTAATAATGCCTTTTTTGTAGGGTATCCTAATAATACGAGTGGAAGTGTAACGCTGTACAGTAATGATGCCAGATATGTATTGTCGGCTACCAGCCCGGCTAAGAATGCAGGTATCATACCGGGAACAGCCACTGCCACTGATTGTGGTGCTTTTGGAGGTACCAATCCTTATAAAGTATCTGGAATACCTTCGGTGCCGTCTTTTTATAAACTTACTTCTCCTTCATCAACTGCTACCAGTAGTCCTTATACGCTTACGTTTAGTGTCAAGAGTAATAATTAGGAAACACTTTGGGGGGAAAGGAGACAGGAGTAAAGAGACAGGAGTAAGGAGAATACAAATTGCAGCTCTTTGGTATAGTAGAATTTGTTGAAACATAAATTACTTCTACTCTCTATTTAATACCATAACAAATGATATTAATCATTTTTATAATAAGTTTAATATGATCAAGATATTTAATAATTCTGAGCAAGGCTCTGGCAGGTGGAGCACAAACCTGTGGAGCAACAATTTGTTCAGACCGATGATATGCATACTGCTGATGCTAGGATTGTTTGGCACTACTATTTCAAAAACATACGGACAAAGTCCGATTAACTATGTGGAGTACTACGTAGATCAGGATCCGGGAATAGGGGTTGCCAGTTCGGTGCCAGTAACCAGTGGGACTACCATTAATAATGCCAGTTTTACCGTAAATGTA
>CANFLJ010000329.1 GCA_947447815.1 Chitinophagaceae bacterium
CATTCAAATTCATCTCTGAAGTGACGAATAGCAGCAGCTACAGGCCATGCAGCAGCGTCGCCTAATGGACAGATTGTATTTCCTTCTATTTTACTTTGAATATCCCATAGTAAATCGATGTCGCTCATCTTTCCTTTACCATGTTCAATCTTGTGTAATATTTTTTCCATCCAGCCAGTACCTTCTCTACAAGGAGAACATTGTCCACAGCTTTCATGGCGATAAAATCTTGCTAAAGTCAAGGTATTTTTAACTACACACTGATCTTCATCCAACACAATAAATCCACCACTACCCAACATACTACCAGTAGCAAATCCTCCATCAGATAATCCTTCGTAGTTCATGATTCTCTTCTCCCCTTTTGCTGTGTTCAGCAATAAGTTTGCAGGAAGAATTGGCACAGAAGAACCTCCAGGAATACAAGCTTTTAATTTCTTGCCATTAGCGATACCTCCACAATATTCATCGCTAAATATAAAGTCTTCTACGCTGATAGTCATATCTATTTCGTACACCCCAGGTTTACGAAGATTACCACAGGCAGATATTAATTTAGTACCAGTAGAACGGCCAACACCAATCTTAGCATACTCTTCGCCACCCATATTGATAATAGGTACCACAGCAGCTAAAGTTTCCACGTTGTTAACCACAGTTGGTCGGCCCCATAATCCTTTTACGGCAGGGAATGGCGGTTTAATTCTAGGGTTACCTCTTTTACCTTCCAGAGATTCAATCAACGCAGTTTCTTCTCCACATATATATGCACCAGCTCCACGCTGAACGTGAATATTACAATCGAAACCTGATCCCAGAATATTTTTACCTAGCCAACCATTATTTTTAGCTTCGGTGATGGCTTGTTCCAGAATATCCACTATCCAGGCATACTCTCCTCTTATATATATGTAAGTATCGTGGCTACCTAAAGCATAGGAAGAAACAATCAATCCTTCGATTAACAGGTGTGGAAGAAACTCCATCAGGTATCTATCTTTGAAAGTGCCAGGTTCGCTCTCATCGGCATTACATACCAGGTGACGAGGAACGCCTTCGGGTTTTGCAATGAAACTCCATTTCATACCAGCAGGGAAACCTGCACCACCTCTACCACGAAGTCCACTTTTTTTAACCTCTTCTACAACTTCATCGGTTGACATTGTTTTAATTGCCTTTTCTACACTGCGGTAGCCGCCGTGTTTTCTATAGGTTTCATAAAACCTTATGCCTTCTATGTGTGCGTTTTCTAATAATAACTTTACTCCCATATACTGTTGTCAATAGTCTATTGACTAATAGTTTTTGTTATTAAATTATGATAGTTTAGTAGCTTGTCTAGCCATCATTTTCCATTGCCCTTTTTCCTTCACCCAGACCATCATAATATTTAAATTAAGATGAACCGCTTTACCGTCTTCTTTTGTTTCTGTACCTGTTAAAATATATCGACTTACTACTGTTTTTCCATTTACCACCAACGAGATATCTTTAATCTCAATATCGCTGTATGTTGATTTATTATGACCAACATCCTGTATGGTTTGCTTACGGTTGGTTAGCTTAGCTCCTGAATGTCCGTAAGTAATTTCCTTTGCCAATAATTGCTCCAGAGCAGCACTGTCTTTATCTACAAAAATAGCCTTGTGAATAGCCTGCACTTTAGCAGTCACTTCTGCTTCAGTTTTAGTCTGTGCATTCGCAATTCCAAGACTAAAAACTAAAGAATAAACTATGTAGATAAACTTCTTCATATATTAATTATTGATTGCTGCATTTTTCCTACACTCTTCCACAATAGCGTCAACTTTTTCTTTGGTAAGATGTTCTCGATAATGTTTTCCTAACTGCATCATAGGAGCATAACCACAAGCTCCAAGACACTCAACCGTTTTAAGGGTGAATAACCCATCAGCAGTTGTTTCACCTGGTTTGATAGAAAGCTTTTCCTGAATATACTGAACAATATTATCGCTACCAGAAACCATGCAAGGACCAGTATGACAAACCTCGAATAAATACTTGCCAACAGGTTTTAAATTGAACATGCTATAGAATGTAGCTACCTCGTATACTTCGATAGGTTTGATGCTTAATAGTTCAGCAACATAATCCATTGTTTCGGAACTTAACCAGCCACCAAAACTTTCCTGTGCCAGATGAAGGGCAGGAATCAAAGCACTTTTTTGATATTCCTGCGGATAACGATCTACCAGTCGTTTAAACTCCGCCATTTGTGTATCATTAAATTTAATGCTCATCTATATAATTGTTTCTATAATTAAATCATTTTCAACTTACGCATCCAACTCCCCTGCAATCAGGTTCAAGCTACTCATGGTCATTACTGCATCGCTCAACATTCCTCCTTCTACTAATTCAGGAAATGCCTGATAGTATATAAAGCAAGGTCTTCTGAAATGCAGTCTGTATGGCGTTCTACCACCATCACTTACAAAGTAGAATCCAAGTTCACCATTGGCAGCTTCGATACTATTGTATACTTCTCCTTTAGGAATCTCTGTTTCTCCCATGATGATTTTGAAGTGCCATATAAGCGCTTCCATTTTGGTATAAACATCTTTCTTTTCAGGAAGATAGTATGCAGGAACATCAGCATGATAAACATCTGATTCAGCCCCTTTGAATGACTGTACTTTATTATACGCTTGTTGTATAATACTTAAGCTCTGCCACATTTCTTCACCACGTACAAGGAAGCGATCATAGTTATCTCCGGTAGTTCCTACAGGAACTTTAAAATCAAAGTCTTCGTAGCTACTATAAGGAGAATGAACACGCACATCATAATCTACACCAGTCGCTCTTAAGTTTGGACCGGTAAAGCCATAATTCAAAGCACGTTCAGCGCTAATTGCACCTGTGCCTTGCAATCTGTCCATGAATATTCTATTTCGCTGCAAGAGTCCTTCAAACTCTTTTAATGCCTTAGGATATTCTCTTAAGAATTTCTCGAGTTTCGTAAACGCTGTATCTGTGAAATTCCTTTCAAAGCCGCCAATACGCCCAATATTAGTAGTAAGGCGGGACCCACA
>CANFLJ010000330.1 GCA_947447815.1 Chitinophagaceae bacterium
GTAACAAATAATGATTTTTTAAGGCTAAGTGTAAAACATTTCTACAATATTTGCCATATGAAAAGACTTTTGTTAGTAATCCTCTTTTTTGCGACTTCTATATATAACGGTTACAGTTTTACTTTATTGGGTAAAAGCACCAATAAATTTAACCAAACTTTTCTTACCCACAAAATAGAAACAGATACCAATAAAATATCCTACGGGTGGTTAAAATCGCCCTACTGGAAAAACCCTGTAGTACAGCTTGATAATAAGACCAGAATAAAAAGAACCAACTGGGTTGCTGGCACTAATATTACCCTTTACACCGGTGCATTGGCAGGATTGTATACTTTCTGGTATAGCGAATATCCTCAAACTAACTTTCACTTTTTTAATGACAATGCAGAGAACTTACAGTTGGATAAAGTAAGTCATGCTTTTGGTGCTTATATGGAAGGAAGACTGAGTATTGAAATGTGGCGTTGGGCTGGAGTGAGTAACAAAAAGGCCGTTTTAATTGGAGGATTAAGTGGTTTGGCTTACGAGGGAGTTATAGAAACTTTGGATGGCTTTAGTGCAGAATGGGGCTGGAGCTGGGGTGATATTGGCGCTAATTTATTTGGAACAACATTGCTTTTATCGCAGGAATTTGGTTGGCATGAACAAAGGATAAGTCTTAAATATTCTACCCATATTAATAGCTACGAAGAATATTCTCCAGCATTAAGGAACAGAGCGGATATTTTATTTGGTACTCCTTTTTTCAGGAGGTTACTGGAGGACTATAATACGCAAACCTACTGGCTTAGCTTTAACCTGAAATCTTTTGCTAAAAACAGTAATATCCCCGCCTGGCTAAACCTTGATATTGGGTATGGGGTACAAGGAATATTTGGTTCCCTCAGAAATTATGACGAGGCGAAAAACATAGAAAGGTTCAGACAGTGGTATTTGGCGCCTGATATAGACTTTACTAAAATTAAAACCCGCAACAGGTTTGTAAAATACTTGTTTATAGCACTGAACAGTATCAAATTACCAACACCTTCTTTGGAGTTATCTCAAGGTAGTTTGAAGTGGAACTGGATACATTTTTAAATCAATAAAACGAGTAATCTTTGTTATACTTCACAGAAAGAAAAATGTGTGTTTGGGTCTACTAGAAAACGATGTATTACTCACAATTCAAAATTCAGGACTCACTAAACTCAGGATAAAAATGCACACTTTTAATCTGAAGCAAGTGTAATTTTTTTTATTTTCAAATTTGTATCCATCATAGCCACCTGCCTTTTGTATTCTTTTTACTTTTTATTTTTTACTTTTTACTTTAATTTGGGCGTTCCGCAAGCGGCCGTTGCTGCTCTTCCTATCTTTTTTTGCCCAAGACGATTCTTTAGGGGATGCGGTAGGTGGGCAAAAAAAGGATATTCCCGGCAGCAACTAACGCAATACATACTCATTTTGAATATGTACAATTGCCGTTATTCAAAATGCAGTAATTACTAATAAAGCTTCCATTTACAATATTTTCACAAATAGGGTGCAGTAGTAAAAGAATGGAGTGTTACATCACTTTTGTATGTTGCCGTTATAAAAGAATGGTATGCAATAGTAAAAGAATGGGGTGCTAATGCAAAAGAATGTTGTGCCCCAACACTTTCCCAAGTTAAAATCATAAAGGAATGGTGTTCTGTAGTAAAGGAATGGAATGCCCATGCAAAAGAACGCCCTAAAGCAGCAATTGTATGCCTTAAACCATACTTTTCATTTCCATTTTCCCCGTTCACTGCATGGCTATCCTAACTATCAATCTTTAAATTCGCTGTAAAAACTTACTTTTGCGGCTTCTAAAAAGAATTTTCTCATTAATTAACAGGCAGGTTATGGCAGATATTTTTGAAAAGTTATTAAAAGATCAAGGACCTCTAGGACAACACAGAGAAAGAGCACATGGTTATTTTGCTTTCCCGAAACTGGAAGGCGAAATAGGCAATAGAATGAAGTTTAGAGGTAAAGAAATGATTGTCTGGAGCCTTAATAACTATCTGGGATTAGCCAACCACCCTGAAGTAAGGAAGATAGATGGAGATGCCAGTGTACAATATGGACTAGCATTGCCAATGGGGGCAAGAATGATGAGTGGAAACAGTAACTTTCACGAACAACTGGAAAAAGAATTAGCCGAATTTGAACATAAAGAAGATTGCATACTGATGAACTACGGTTATCAGGGTATCATGAGTGCAATAGATGCTCTATGCAACCGACATGATATAGTAGTGTACGATGCAGAAAGTCATGCCTGCATTATAGATGGATTAAGATTACATACAGGTCACCGCTATGTATACAAGCATAATGATATTGCTGATCTTGAAAAACAATTGCAAAGAGCAACTGCATTAATAGAAAAACAAAATGCGGGTGGTATCTTGGTAATTACGGAGGGGGTGTTTGGAATGGCAGGAGATCAAGGTAAACTGACAGAAATAGTGGAACTTAAATCTACTTATCAATTTAGATTACTGGTAGATGATGCACATGGTTTTGGTACATTAGGAACAACTGGTGCAGGAGCAGGGGAAGCGCAAGGTTGTCAGGATGGAATAGACCTTTATTTCTCCACTTTTGCAAAATCAATGGCATCCATTGGTGCATTTATGGCTGGGCCTAAACCAATTATTGATTTTATCAGATACAATATCCGTTCTCAGATTTTTGCTAAAAGTGTGCCTATGCCGCTGGTACTAGGTAATCTAAAAAGACTGGAACTATTAAAAACAAGGCCAGAACTGAAAGAAAAACTCTGGAGCAATGCTATAAAACTGCAAACAGGATTGAAAGAAAGAGGTTTTGATATAGGCAATACCGATTCAGTAGTTACCCCTATATATATGAAAGGTGGGGTAGAAGAAGCTACTGCGATGGTAATGGATCTGAGAGAGAATTATGCTATATTCTGTTCAATTGTGGTGTATCCGGTAATTCCTAAAGGGCATATTATTTATCGACTGATACCTACAGCAGCCCATACAGACGAGGACATTCAAATTACCTTAAAAGCA
>CANFLJ010000331.1 GCA_947447815.1 Chitinophagaceae bacterium
ACTACACTTCGGTATTGAGGACCCTTGTCTGCGCCCTGTTGATCTACTGTAGTAGGATCATGCGTTTTCCAGAACACTTCCAGCAGTTCGTCATACGTAATTTCAGCAGGATTATACACTATACGGGCAAGTTCTACATGCCCGGTAGTTTTATCGCAAACCTGCTCGTAGGTTGGGTTATCTACATGCCCTCCCCCATATCCACTGGTTACACTTATCACGCCTTTCAAACGTTGAAAAAAAGCTTCCGTACACCAGAAGCATCCCTCACCAAAAATTGCCGTATCAGTATGCATTGCTATATTGTTTTTAGATTGTTTTACTACTTTCTTTTTCTGAGCATTACAACTAAATGTTGCCAGAATTACACTCAAAATAATGATTGTTCTCATGATTGCATTTTTATAAGAACAATATTAGTTTATATAAAGTTTTCAGCTCGTTAATAATGGAGAACGGTTAAATAACGCCGTAAAGACTTCCTCCTTTAGTAAATAAACGGTCAATGCTACTTTCCACTGCTGGCACTTTAATCAGTGGTGGTGCATGATGAGGTTTGATAGTTGCATCCATTATTAATGCGCTTTTACAGCCCCAGTGTTTATTCACCACAAAATCATCCACTCCATCTATATCATTTGCAGGATTACAGCGGGTATAGGTTACCCATAAATAATTGTTCAGACTAGCAGCTACAAAGTCCACATCATCACAAACAATTATCTGTGCTACATTTTCCAAAGCAACTTTATAATGAATCAATTGTTTTTTTAACGTATCAATATCACAGTTCAATTCCACAGCAATAATACCAGGCATTACCAGCTTAGCATTTTTAATAGCAGATACTTCATGGAATATGGAAGGCAATTCTTTGCTTAAAGTTCTTATTGGTTCTCCATATGCAGCAAATACTACTTTACTGCCCATATTAAGTCCGGATCCACTATAATCAAGCGTATCAATAGTGGTATTAGTATAAAAATGGATGTCCCTAGTCCAATCTATACGTTCCAGTACATATTGAAGATAAGAAGCTATATCATGCGTAGACAAAGCAGTTTCTCCCGCAGTTATAAATAAAAATTTTGCCAGACTTAGTTGCCCAGTTCCTAAAATATGGTTAGCTATAGTCAAAAGTTCCGCAGGTCGTTTTGTTGGTGTATAAGGCGTATATCGCTCACTGCCAATAGCCAGCAATAGTGGATGAACTCCTGCCGCGTCTACTGCATTCAATTCCTTCAATCCAGGTATTTCACTTTGCAAGGCATCACTGGCTAATTCATGAATCAGATTGCCAAAACTGGTATCTTCCTGTGGTGGCCTACCCACAACCGTAAAAGGCCATATCGCGTCTTTACGGGCATAAACTTTATGTACTTTCATTACTGGAAATGGATGAGCAAGACTATAATACCCTAAATGATCCCCAAAAGGACCTTCCGGTTTATTTTCATTTGGATAAACCGTACCGGTAATTACAAAGTCAGCATCTGTACAAATACCGAATCCATCCTGATAGGTATATCTAAACCTTCTGCCACCAAGTACTCCAGCAAATGTCGCCTCTCCTACTCCTTCTGGCAACGGCATTACGGCAGCTAATGTATGAGCTGGAGGCCCACCTACAAAACAACTAACTTTCAATGGAACACCAGCTTTATTGGCCTTAGTCTGATGTACTCCAATGCCACGATGCAACTGATAATGCAACCCAATTTCTTCGTCTTTAATGTATTCATTGCCTGTTAATTGTATCCGGTACATCCCAAGATTAGCATGCATAATACCTGGTTGATCTATATCTTCTGAATATACTTGTGGAAGTGTTACAAATGCACCTCCATCATCTTTCCAATGTTGTATTAATGGAAGATCACTAATCTTAATCTCCTGATACATTACTGGCTTACTGGAAGGGTTTTTAAGCGGCAATGCTTTCAATGCAGCTAGACCAACTCCAATGTTCTGAAAAGGATGTTTAATTGCATTAACAGGATTATTCTTTAGTTGAATAAGTTGTTGAACTTTGGTAAATGTATTGCGGAAAATAAACTTACTTCTTTCTGTAGTACCAAAGATATTAGATGCTGCTCTGAATTTAGAACCTTTTACATTTTCGAATAATAAGGCAGGTCCTCCTGCTTCATGAACTCTTAAGTGAATAGCAGCCATTTCCAGATAGGGGTCTACTTCTTCTTTAATTCTTACCAGATGTCCATGTTTTTCTAAATCTAAAAGGCACTGCTCTAAAGATGAATAACTCATTTTATATAAACCTAAAGAATGATCAAATTGTTGCAACAAAGATATAGATTACGCTTTAAGCTTAACGCTGAATGCTTAATGCCATAAATAAATTTCATATCTGTAAATAAATTCTACCAAATAATAATAGGTTATTTTGTATGGTGTATTAAGCGTTTTACGTTATGCACTTATCATTATACATAAAAAATAAAGAAATATTTTTGGCTGTTATAATGGAGAGATTATATTTGCACCCCGCTTAAGAAATTAAGCATTTCAGCTAAAGGTTTTTAAACCGTCCGGAGAGGTGGATGAGTGGCTGAAATCAACGGTTTGCTAAACCGTCGTACGAGTAACATTGTACCAAGGGTTCGAATCCCTTCCTCTCCGCAAACAAAAAAGCCTTCGATAATTCGAAGGCTTTTTTGTTTATCTAGTAGCTTCTATTGATTATTATTAGTAGGCTGCTGTCTCATCATTTCCTTTTTCACTTTTACAGGCTTTCCTACATTTTTATCATTGTACTGCAAAGATTCTGCTGGTCTTACATTAACTACCTTCTCCGGTACATGATTTGGATTAGGAGCATGAGGCTGTTCTACCTGAGTTGGAGGTACAGGTGGATGATTTTGATTCATTGGAGGATTAGACTGCGTTTCAGCAGGCTTTACTCCTTTAATTGGCTGATCTGGAAAATTACTTCTTACTGGACTATGCGGTTGCACAATCACTGGCTGATTGGTTGAAGGAGCTGTAGTTCCTTGCTGTGCTCCTTGATTTTGCCCATTATTC
>CANFLJ010000332.1 GCA_947447815.1 Chitinophagaceae bacterium
TAATACAGAATACAAGTATTCTTCGCGACTAGGGATTCACGACTCACGTCTAAGAATTCTACCTTATTTTACCCTAAGAGATGTCTAAATACCATTTTATCACAAATTAGGAATAGGTTTATGCCTAAAAAACTAATCAAAACCTTACTTTTACTGCCTTAATTAAAGAATGGATGAGTATTGAATTGCAAAAACCCATAATTGGTTTTACTTGTGGAGATTTGAATGGCATAGGAATGGAAATAGTTATTAAAACACTATGCGACCATCGTATTCTGGAATTCTGCATTCCGGTTTTGTTTGCCAACAACAAGAGTATTAACTTCTACAGAAAGACACTTCCTGATCATAATTTTGTTTTTACCAGTTGTAAAGACCTTTCAAAACTGCACCCAAAGCAGATAAATGTTTTTCATTGCTGGGAGGAAGATGTGGCAATTACACCGGGAGAATTAAATGAGATTGGAGGAACTTATGCCTTAAAATCACTTACTACCGCTTGTAAAGCGCTAAAAGATGGTTTAATTCACTGTCTGGTTACAGCTCCTATTCATAAGAAGAATATTCAAAGTAAAGAATTTAACTACACTGGTCATACCCCTTACCTGAGAGATTTCTTTAATGCCAAGGATGTAGTGATGTTTATGGTGGCCGAAAACATGAAAGTTGCCTTAGTAACCGAACATGTTCCTATTGCTGAAGTGGCTAAACACATTACTAAAGACGCTATCCTGTCTAAATTAAAAATAATGAATGAGAGTCTGGTAAAAGACTTTGCTATCAATAAACCAAGAATTGCGGTACTGGGATTAAACCCCCATGCTGGCGATGAAGGATTGATTGGTAATGAAGAAGAGACGATCATTAAACCTGCTATTCTGGAAGCCAAAAAGAATATGCTGGTATACGGACCTTATAGCGCTGATGCATTCTTTGCAAAGGGTAGCTATGAAAAATTTGATGCAGTACTGGCTATGTACCACGATCAGGGATTGATACCATTTAAATCTTTATCGCTTGGCGAAGGATTGAACTACACAGCAGGAATGAGTGTGGTAAGAACAAGTCCGGATCATGGAACTGCTTTCGATATTGCAGGAAAAGGCATAGCTAACCACGAATCAACCATGGAAGCATTGTTTAAAGCATTGGAAATAGACGCTAACAGAATAGAATACAAACAAGCTAGACTGAACCCGATGAAGAAGCTAAGCGAAAGATTCTTTAGCAATACGGTGGATGAGAAACTGGAGGAATCAGAGGCATAATTTGATAATTTGATAATTCGACAATTTGATAATAAATACAAGGAATTAACGAATTGGCGGAGTAACGGATTGATTTACTTAGTAAAATATATTAAAATAATTAGCTAATTCGCTAATTAGCTAATTGATTAAAAATAATTTATAACTATACAAACTAACATTATGTCTTATTATGTTATCAGTAGCGAGAATTTGACAGTAACAATTAATGATCAAGGTGCTGAAATTGTAAAGATTCACGGTATCACCAAGAACATTGATTATTTATGGGATGGCAATCCTGCAGTATGGCCAAAAACAAGTCCGGTATTGTTTCCTGTAATTGGAGGATTGAAGGAAAATTCCTACACCTACAATGGGAAAAAGTACAATATGAATCGTCATGGGTTCTGTAGAGAAAGTAAATTTGTAGTAACCGAACAAACTAAAAGTGTTATCACTTTTACGTTGGAATCGAATGAATATACTTTGTCTCAATATCCTTTTGTTTTCCGTTTTTCGGTAAAACATGAAATCAAGGACAATCAATTATTTGTGAGCTACATAGTAGAAAACAAAGACACAAAACCAATGTTATTCTCGGTAGGTGCTCACCCTGGTTTTAATGTACCTGTACATCCTACTTCCAGCTTTGAAGATTACTATTTACTATTTAGTTCGGCAGAAAACACAGGTAGGTATCCTATTAATGGAGAGGGTTTAATAGAAAATACCCCTACCCCATTATTAGAAAATACTGATCGTTTATTACTTACCAGAGATTTATTTTCCAACGATGCTTTGGTATTTAAAACGTTGCAGTCTACCAGTATTTCATTATTGAGCAATACGAGCGAATACGGTTTGAAATATACTTTCCATGGATTCCCTTATATGGGTATATGGCAACCTAAAGATGCTCCTTTTGTTTGTATAGAACCTTGGTGTGGCTTGGGCGACACAGTTGGTAGCAGCTATGCTATAGAAGAAAAAGAAGGTATAAATGAATTAACAGTAGGCGAAACATTTGTTCGTTCCTGGGATGTAGAGTTTTTCTAATACAACTTGTTGCTAGTTACAAGTTAGGAATATAACAATTAATATAAAATACAAGCCAATGTTGGAGATACTATACAATATTGGCTTGTATTGTTTTAATGATTTCTGCAAACTCTTCCGGTGTAAATTTAAGTTTAGGCTGCGATAAATCTACATCTCCCGGCGCAGTAGTAGGTAGCAAATGAATGTGTGCATGAGGCACTTCTAGTCCTACTGTTAGTATATTAACTCTATTGCAAGCAAACGCCTTCTCGATTGCCTTTGCAATTGGTTTTGCAAACACCAGTATCTCCGATAAATATCCGTCAGGCAGATCGAATATCTTATCCGTTTCCACCTTAGGGATTATCAGTGTATGTCCTTTCTGTACAGGAAAAATATCCAGAAAAGCAAGGAACTTGTCATTCTCTGCAATTTTGTAACAAGGAATTTCTCCTGCAATAATTTTCGAAAATATACTAGCCATATTACAATGTTTTAAAAGTTGAATTATTATTAGAATGGAAGACCAATACCCAGCTGGATAGCATAGTTCCTAACATCGGTACCATTTGTTCTGTTCTCAGAAAGCGATGGGCTTTTAAAGTTCATCCAGCCAGCATTTTCCAGTCGTGCCGGATCTTTTACTTTATATGCTACATCCAGCCTGATAAGGAAATAAGAAAAATCAAACCTTATTCCTGTACCAACAGCAATAGCAATACTCTTCCCTAAGTTATTAATGCTTAAAGA
>CANFLJ010000333.1 GCA_947447815.1 Chitinophagaceae bacterium
CGTCCCCAATGCCTCACACCAGTTTACCTCCCCATATTTCGAGAAAGCAAGCCTGCGATTCATCAGTATTTCTTCCTTCTCTGCTTTGCTATAATTGTTCCATTGTTCTGCCGAAAATTTATTGCAACCCTTGGTCTCATATTTCGCTACCAGGTCAGCAATTGGCCTTGCCTTTTGCTGCGTATTACAGAAGTAACTATAGTATAATTCCAGAAACAATTTCTGCGTCCATTTATAGTAGTTCGGATTACTCGTTTGCACCTCCCTTTCCCAGTCGTAACAAAAGCCAATTTTATCCAGCTGATTCTTAAATGTAGCAATGTTTTTCTTGGTGGTTTCAGCCGGATGCTGACCCGTTTCTATTGCATATTGTTCTGCAGGCAATCCAAAGCTATCAAAGCCCATAGGATGCAAAACATTAAACCCTTTCAATCTTTTATATCTACTGTAAATGTCGCTCGCAATATAGCCCAGCGGATGCCCAACATGCAAGCCAGCACCACTTGGATAAGGAAACATATCCAAAACATAATACTTCGGTTTATCAGATTCGTTCGATACCGAATAGCTTTTCTGCTCTTTCCACTGTTGCTGCCATTTTTGCTCAATTGCCCTGAAATTGTACTCCATAATATAAGTATGCTCTAAATGAATTCCCGCAAAAATAAGGTTACAGCACTAAGAATAAGGAGTTTTGTGCAGATATTAGTACTAAGATTAAAGTGCTTACACTGTAAAACAGTCATCATTTACACCGATAAACATGGTATTCTTTTTATTTTTTCTTTTTTTCTTTTTACTTGATTTTGGGCGCGCCTTGCAGGCCCGGCTATCCGGTTGTATCTTTTTGCCAGAATCATGCCCCTCTTTTAGGGTTCAAGGGTGGCAAAAAGGATACCCCTACTATCCGTCGCGCATCGCTCAAAGAACAATCAAGCCTCAAGATACTCGAATAATGAGTATGTCGAGGCTCCACTAAAAAAGTAGTTTGTTTAATTTAAAGTGTAAATGATCTTTTTATAACCTCAGCGCTTGCCACTTCGGTGAACGCCAGTTTTACTTTCTCACCATCTTTTAACTCGACTGACTGTTTGCAATTATAAAATTTCCCCAGCTTTTTATAACATGCAATTAAGGTTATTTTTTTGCCTACAGGGTAGTCACGCTCTAAACTAAAAGAATTTGCTTTTGTGTCAATTTTTATATTTTCTTTCATCATGCTATTGATGTCTTTGAAAATAACATATATCGAAATCTCCGAAATCATGTCCTTACTGTCATAATCACATTCTATCTTGGTTTTATTAGGTGAATCGTAAAATCGATCGCAGTTTATCCAACCCAGATTAGAAATTTCTAGAGGTTGATAATAAGCCTCATCCACAGTAATTACTTTCTTATTTGTAGCACTATCTTTTGTTTCTTTCACTGTTCGGGTAAATTCACTATTATCAACCTCTTCAGGTACAATTTTAAATAAACTATCAAATTGCCTTGTCGATATCTTACCGCTATTAGCTGATTTTGAAAAATCAATTACTTCATCAATAGAAGTACTGGAACCATTATTTTTCTTAACAACCTGTTTTTCTGATCGGATAGATATTGGTTTGGTTACTATTGCTTTTTTTACAGGGCTTGAAATAGTTATTTTTTTATAGGCAGGCACCCAGTTTATTATCCCATTTGAATCTTTAGAGCCATAAAACAATTCCATATCTTTCTTATCCATCTTTGGAATCTGTACCAACATTTTTTTGTCCTTTTTAAGCTTTAGCTCATTTCCCTCAGAGGTCATTCCAATATAATATGCACCACCAGATACAAGTAGTTTTCCATCAGAAACTGTAGGTGCATCATTTTCAAATAGTTGTTGCTGATTGGTTGCTTCTTTTAGTTGTACTGTTATTTCATTTCCTATTTTTCCTCCATCAACTGTTTCTAATTCAGACGGATCAACTGTTACTTTCAAACCTTCCTTTCCTTTTAGCTCCGTTACTTTATTGCTACTAATGGTAAACCTTTGTGGTTTTTCTTCAAACTCAATTTTACTGGTTTCTGATTTTTTAATTTCAGGTAATGTTAAACTATCTTTTTTAATGATTTCATTGCTGTTCTCTTTATTTGATTCATTACAGGCGTAAAATAAAAGAACAGATAAAATAATAACAAGGTACTTGTTCATAAGGTTAGTTTTATAGAGTGATTTGAAATTGTTTAAATTCAAATCAAATATAAAATATTAAAGTCCTAAGTATTTGTTCATAAATGCATAAAGTATTGTAAAATAACAAACCATTTATTAAACTATCTACACCTGTTGGTAATATTCACTTTATGACAAGCTGCCAACAACGAAAGCTAATCAAATAAATTTGATGTATACTAACCTAACAGTTTATATTAACCTCTATCCGAAAACTTTCGAACTACTAACAGCAAAAGTTAAGCTCTAAACATTATGCGATAAGCTCCTGACAATGAAGTTAGCACTTCCGCAGTTCTCCGATGGCTTTTCGCACATCACCGCTGTCATTCTACAGTTGAAGTTAGCACTTCCGCAGTTCATCGTTAGCATTTTACATATGTAAGTTAAGCTTCAGTATATGAAAGACAGCATTTCTCACACCTCCGCTGTCATTCTGCATATTTAGTTAACACTTCAGCAGTTCATCGCTAGCATTTTACATATGAGAGTTAAGCTTCCGCATATGAAAGACAGCATTTCATACACCTCCGCTGTCATTCTGCAGTTGAAGTTAGACGTATCCACCAATTCAAATTTGAATCATGTATAGAAATACTACATTCCCCTAAAGGAAAGCCATAATAAAAGTGAAAAATAGAAATGTATTTGTTTGAGCAATTAAGGAGAAGAGCTTACAACTTATAGCACATTCAGTACCTGCTCTTTTGCTTTCTCTAATTCGTCTTTCATTAATACTACACATTTCTGTATTTCGGCGTCATTGGCTTTGGAACCAGTGGTATTAATTTCTCTTCCAAACTCCTGTAAAATAAAGGATAGCTTTTTGC
>CANFLJ010000334.1 GCA_947447815.1 Chitinophagaceae bacterium
ATGATCAGCACTGGACATGGGATGAATCGAGTAGTTTTATACCAATGATTGCGCCTAATATGTTTCTGGATTTTTACAACTTCGAGTTTTCGCAGTCTCAGAATTTGCCACAACTTACACAGGATGTTGTAAAAATGATTGTGTTTAAGGTAAATATACAAACTGTTCAAGGCCCAGCTTCTTTCAATGGGCGTATTGTTGGTTTTAGCGACCGGATATCTTCCTTAATAGTGCCTCAGGAATTTATGGACTATGCTAATCATCATTTTGCAGCAGCAAAGGTAGAGCAGCCTTCCAGAGTTATTATCCGTACAAAAGATCCTGGAAATCCAGTGCTGGTTGATTATTTAAAACAACACAATCTATCTACAGATGCCGATAAAACCAGATTTAGTAAATATCGTCAGATAGTGAATGTGGTAGTAAATGCAAGCTGGATTACCGGATTAATAATGCTTTTGTTCGCATTATTAATCTTCACCTTGTTTATTCAATTGACCATTTCTTCCTGTAAAACAGAAATAGAATTATTGTTAACGCTTGGGGCATCCCCGGTTCAATTGAAACGTTTTCTGATGAAACAGTTTTTTCCTGCCAATATCCTGATTACTATACTGTCTATTCTGGTGCTTAGTATTTTTCAATATTCAGGTGCTCAGTTGTTACTACAACAGAAAATGTTTATATCTGCTTACCTCTCATTATATACTTTAATGGGGGCGGTGATTGTTTTAATGCTGATCTGGATAGTGTACAAAACTTCATTAAACAAGTATGTAAGAACATAATTTTTTTAAATAATTCTGACTTTTTATTCGATTATTAAAAACTATTAAACAAATCATTTTTATCGTTCATCGGATAAAACAGTATGTTGGGCGACAATTAATATATTTTGAAATCCTGACATATATTTTTAACTCCTTAAAAGTAAAAAAAGACTTTTTGTAATTAACAAAAGGAAGTAAATTCAATATTCTAATTATAAAATATAAATAAATTACGTCAATTTATACTTTAATAAGTTTCAAAACGTTTGAATAGGTGGTAAATCCATCAAAATAGACATAAACAATCCTTTTTGATAACCTTACCCCTTGTTTGAGGGATGCATTTAATACTAAATATTTATATATATTTGAACATAATTAGAATCCTATAGCAATAATTTTAAAATATTTAAAGAACAATAAATATCGAAAATCCATGACAAAATTTATTACCAGACTATTTACATTGATAGCTTTAATTGCTATTAATCAAGAAAATGTACTGGCTCAGTTAGGTACTGTACCTAGTCTTGCTTCCAGCAATGTAAGCGAGGCATCTCAGTATGGGGTGGTTTATCAGTTAGATATTCCAACTAATGCAGGGTTTAGCTCTCTAAATGCAATTAACTATGCTGTTAATAATTCGGGCATATCAGGTATCAACTTCAAACGTGTTGCTTATTTCTTGCAATTAGATAATAAATGGGTATGGGTTTCCATGGATAAGTTTAATTCATCCACAACTTTGGCTCAATTGGGATTGCCTTATCAAGGTTCTGGTATATTTTGGCAACAGGTAGTTTCAAATCTTCATGTTTATGGTAGTTCTGGATCGAATGTTACCAATTTAACTTCTGATGGAACCAATGGTAATGTTGAAATATGGCCATTTAACTATAGTCCAGGATCTGGATTGTCAGGTATAGGAGGCAACAGCAATAATTATGATTTTAATGATACTTGGAATCCGGGTGGATACTCTTGTTTGCAAGTACATAATTATGGAGCAGCTCAAACTATTTTTGCATATGATAATTTTGGTGGTTCGGGTGTAGGGGACTTAGGAATAGGAAACAATTCTGGTAACGCACATACAGACTGGACTTTTATGAATAATGCCAACACTTATACAACTCGTAAGTTGTATATCATGGTAGATTATGGTATTTCAGCTCCATCACCATCTTCGCAGACTTTATGTATTAATACTTCTCCTTCTACTCTTACTGTTAACGCAGTAGCACAAACTGGTACTACGATAAGTTCTTACAACTGGTATAGCAATACTACTAATAGTAGTTCGGGAGGTACATTAGTAGCAACGCATAGTTCTTCTGCTACCTCGGATACCTATACACCTGCTACAGCTTCTACAGGCACTACCTATTACTATGTTACCATGACTAATTCTGCTGGAACAGTAGTTACAGGTGGTACGGCTACTGTTGCAGTAAATTCTTATCCAACAGCTTCTATAAGTGGTACCAACGAAGTATGTTTGAATACAACTTCTCCAAATGTTACGTTTACTGGAGCTACAGGCACTGCTCCTTATACTTTTACCTATAATATTAATGGTGGTACAAACACTACGGTTACTTCATCTGGTAATACCGCTACTGTAGCTGCTCCAACTAGTGTAAAAGGAATATATACTTATAATCTTATAGGGGTAAGAGATGCAGCAGCTTCTGCATGCTATCAAACTCAGAGTGGGTCGGCAATTATCACTATCGATACTTTACCCACAGCTACTATTTCAGCAGGTAGTGCAACTACATTCTGTACTGGAGGTTCTGTTACTTTGACATCAACTCCTGGTGTAAGCTATTTATGGAGTAATAATGTAACATCTCAATCTGCTTCTATCTCTACTGCAGGAAATTATACAGTAAAAGTTACTGATGGAAATGGATGTTTTGCTACTTCTTCATCAACAGCAGTAACTTTAAGTCCAACCAATACTATTACACTTACTTCATTAGCGGCAACTACTACACAAACAGTATATACCAATACGGCTATTACCAATATTACCTATAGTACTACTGGCGCTACAGGGGCTAGTTTCAGTGGATTGCCTACTGGCGTAACTGGTTTATGGTCAGGCAACTTGGTTACTATCAGTGGTACCCCTTCTGTAAGTGGCGTTTATAATTATACCGTTACTTTAACGGGTGGCTGTGGTACAGTAACAGCTACAGGTTCTATTACTGCTACATCGGTTTCTATTACATCTAATATCAGTACTATTTGTGCAGG
>CANFLJ010000335.1 GCA_947447815.1 Chitinophagaceae bacterium
GCATTAACAATCATCATATTTCCATTTACATCATTTGGAGTATGATCGCTTGCCAGTGGCCACCAGGTACTACCAAAACAGGCAGGACTAAAATTTCCGATAGTATACTGTCCATCAAGTGGACAGGTAGAAGGCAAATAAGTATAATTGGTGGTAAAGCCGGGTATACTACTCGGGGTAACAGTGCCCGTCCCAAAAGTTATATTCACAACGGGGCTACCAAGACTTCCGCTACAAAGCTGGGCATTTAATCCTGAAGAACACAATGAAAGCGCAAAAAGAGCGTATAACAATCTTAGTTTGAGTGAAAAAGCTGGCATAAGCATTAAATATTAATAAATAAAATGGGGGCGAGTGTACCTAATCGTTAGAAAATCGCTGTTTAACTTAATTTGCAAAACTACTCCTCACTACTTCACATTACAAGTATCGAACTACTTCAATAGTACTACAACAATCCAGAATACATATGATTATTGATATAACAGATACTACTCAGATACATCGGTTAACCATTTTTACCACTTCAGAATTAAAAGGTCTTTTTGAAAGGAGGAAGTAGATGGCGACCTTTTAATCTCTAAAATTTTAAATAAAAACAAAAACAACTAACATTATTTAATTAAGAAGGCAGCTATTCTCATAGCCGCCTTCTTATACTAATCTTTCTGTAGAATTTATTACTCAACTAATAATTTAACCGGACTATATCCTTCAATTTGTAAAACATAAACCCCTTTAGCTGGTTTTTCAGGCAAGCTTACGTTCATCATATTGCTGTTCAGGTTTAACTTATTACGGTAAATAATTTTACCAGATAAATCAACCAGTTTGATCGCAGCAGCAGCATTTCTGGTATAATTATTAATATTTATAGTAAATTCTTTCCCTTTTAATGGGTTAGGCGAAACTGAAATGGTAGAATTGGTCTTACTATTATTAACTACATCATTTCCTATCACACTGCTTTTCCCATTTAAATCGAACTGGATTAATCTATAATAATTCATTCCAGCAATTGGATTATTATCATAAGTAATGTATTCATTTAAAGAACTATTCCCTTTAGCAGTTACTTTACTTATTGGTTGATACCCAATACCATCTGTACTCTTTTCTATGGTATAATAATCATTTCCTTCTTCATTAGTAGTAGTCCATTTCAAGGCAACCTTTTCTGCTTGTTGCAAGGCCGCTTTAAAGCTAATTAGCTTCACCGGAAGTGGTAAGCAGTTTACCCCTACAGTATTACTATGTGGAGTACTAAGGTTATTATGCTCACCTCCAGGCACCTGATAGGTAAAGTAAATGCTCAAAGGAGTTCCGTTTGGAATAGTTAATGAATACCTGAAATCAGCCCCAATTGGAGTCATAGCGTATCCAGGATAAGTACCGGATAGTCCTTGTCTTACATATACAAAAGCGTAAGTGCATCCTGCAATAGGCGTTAGTGGATGGAATGTAATCACTGTTTTACCATTTATCTGCTCTACTCTGTAGCTATATTCTCCAGTAGAAGATGTTGCACAGAAACCCATTGAATTATCTATATTAACTACCACTTTTACTAAGGTAGAATAAGCTGTAAGGGCTGCACTGTCGGTCAATTTTGCAGTGATATTATAGTTTCCTGCAGGTACATTATTCCAGTTAAAAGTATAAGGACTGGTAGTACTGGTAGCCAACAAAGTAGATCCGTTAAAGAATTCTACTGTGGTTATAGGTCCATTTGCATCTACTGCAGTAGCATTTAATACAATATTGGCAGGCTCCATATAAGTTGCATTGTTCAAAGGAGCTGTAATTGTAACCGTTGGAGCACTTATTATTCCGGTACAATTGTCCCCTACTGTATAACTATGTGGGTTTGCGCTGGAGTTACGCTCTCCCCCTGTTGGTACCTGATACGTAAAATAGAAACTAACTACTGTAGCACTTGCTAGAGGAATAGTATACGTAAAATCGGAACCAACTGCAGTCATATTATATCCTGCATAGGCACCCGTTCCACCCGTACGAATATAAAACAGTGCATATGTAGAGCCCGTAATAGGCGTTAATGGATGCAAGGTAAAGGTCACATTCCCGCCAATGGTTTCTGCTTTGTACTCATAGTCCAGACTAACGGCTGTACCACAGTAGCCATCGCCACTAGGACCCGCTACCACCACATTTACAGGGGTAGAGGTAGTTTTCAAACCAGTATTATCTGTAGCTCTTGCAGTAATGGTATAGCTCCCTGCAGTTACATTATTCCAGTTAAAAGTATAAGGAGAAACCGAGTCAACCCCTAAAAGAGTACCTCCTTTATAAAACTCTACCCTTGATACAGTTCCATCTGCATCCGATGCAGTTGCATTAATGGTAATATTAGCAGGAGCATTATACGTTGCATTATTCAATGGTGCAGTAATAGAAACTACCGGTGGAACACCATTATTATAGAAGAAATAAATGTTATCTAGGTATACTTCTTTCCCATTTAGGCTTACCAGTTTCAATTGACCTATGTTATTTAAGGCAATTAAATTGTATTGAGAAAGAGGAATATCAAAGCTGTTCCAACCTAAAACAGCAGGGGTTAGCGATACTTTTTGCTCGGTAGAGGTAGTCTGATTAATAAGGTACACATCCAGCAAAGTACAATCCGGCGTCCATACATCTAAGTGTAAATAGGTCATGGCCGACGCATCTACTACCCCAGCAAACTGAACCCCCTGATAATTAAAATTGGTATAATGTTTGGTAGAGTCACCTGCAATGGTCAAATCCGTTACCACCGTAGTCTGTCCCCAACTAGGCGCCCAATCTATTCCGGCAATATTAGTATAAGCATTACTATATAAAGAAATGTAGTTAGCCACAGGTCTTACAGGAGGTACAGGAGCAGCAACAGTAGGAGGAGGATACGTAACGGTTAAGGTAGCCGAAGCAGAACCTGAACCATAGCTACCCGCCGCAGCCTGAGTAGCTTTTATAATCGTGTTACCTACTCCTTTAATGGTTACC